>NZ_JAIHOM010000030.1 GCF_026130165.1 Spirulina subsalsa FACHB-351
ACGGTAGGGCATACCGGAACTCACGCTTGGGGAGAGATTCCCTCTGGCTTGGTTGGATACGTCCTGCCAAGTTAAGGAAACTCGTTGAACCAAGAATCCCTCGCTTTTAGCGATGGGAGTGTCAAACGTTGGCCTAAAATATACAGTTGCTCGGAGGTATCTTTGGACTCTAGATTTATTTTAAAAGTTCTTTGGTTAGATGAAAATGTTGCGATCGCAGTGGATCAAGTCGTGGGTAAAGGCACCAGTCCTTTAACCGCCTATTTCTTCTGGCCCCGTAATGACGCTTGGGAACAACTCAAAGAGGAGTTAGAAGCGAAACACTGGATTAGCGAAGCTGAACGGATTAGCCTCCTCAACCGCGCAACGGAAGTCATTAATTACTGGCAAGAAGAAGGCAAGCGCACCCCGATGGGAACCGCCCAAGACAAGTTTCCGGATGTGGTGTTTACGGGCAGTAATTAGAGTCTGCTGAATAACTCGGGGAGCAGGGGAAGAAGAGAGAGGAGAGAGGAGAGAGGGAGAGTCAGGAGTCCGTCATCATTCTCTATTCTCACTTCTCTATTCGCGGGGGAGTCGGGAATAATTATCAATTATCAATTCCCTACTCCCTTGTTGAGTCTGTTGTGTGCTAAACTATATTTAGGCTAGTGAGGTTGGCACAAATGTTAGTCTTAGAGTTTAAGGTTAGGGCTAAAAAGCATCAATATACAGCCATAAGAGACGAAAACGCCGCAGGCAACATCTTAAAACTGGGATTAAGTACCGCAGGGCATTCGGGAACTTGGCTACAAGATAGCCTAAACGCTTTGGGAGAGGATACCTCTACTTTTTCAGGAGAAATCCTGTCTAAGCAAGTCACCTCGGTGAACAAAGAATCCCCCGTTATAGCGACGAGAGGAGCTTAACGGTGGGAGTAGTCAAGCCATCAACTACAAAACCTCAAAAGGGTGGGATTTTAACGGCAACGGGTTGTGAAAAGTTGGAACAGGCAATCCAACAAGCCAATGAAAGCCAAAAATTTCCCCCCAGTTATGGCAAAATTGCTCAACAAGCGGGGATTCCCGTTGAAGTGGCGATTCAGATTCTCTACCGTCAGGGGAAAAGTGACCTCAAGGCCATTCAATCCCTTTATCGGGCTTTTGGTGTGCGCTTGCAACGGCAGGACTATGAGGTAATCCGCACAGAGGAGGAAGTGGGGAGGGTTGAACCTCCGGCAGATTGTGTCCTGAGTCCGGGCTATGAGGGACGAGAAGGGTGGCTGGAGCGCCTGAAGGTTGAATTAGAGTCTAATGATTGCGTGCGACTGTTGACGGGAATTTCTGGGGTGGGGAAAACGACCTTACTCCGTCAGGGGGTGCAGGAGGTGGGGGAGGGGTTTGAGCGGGTGATCTGGATTGATGGCGATCGCACTCGTTTCCCCTTTCCCTCCCTGTTACGGCACATTCTCGGGGAAGAAATCGCCCTCAAACTGCCTACCCAATGCCCCTTAGAGCAACAAGTCCACCATCTCCTGAGCGCCCTGCAAACCACCCCCCAGTTGATCATTTTGGATGGGGTGGAAGCTTGGTTAAACCCGGAACAGGGGATCTTTCAGGACAATGGATTACAGCCCTTTCTAGAAGGATTACTCACTCAAACAGAATGCCCCTCCCGGGTGATGGTCGTCTCCTCCTCCCCCTTGCCTGTATCTCTTCCCCAATGGGAGTTAGAAGGTCTAGATGAGGCCGCCCTAACCCGCTTATTTTACCACTGGGGCATTCCCTTAGACGATGAGGCCAGCCAAGAGAGCTTACGGGAGATGATGCGCGTCTATGACGGCCATCCTTTAACCCTCAAGATTTTAGCCGGAGAAATCCGTTCCGCCCCCTACTATGGCAATCTGCGCGCCTACTGGCATGATTACGGCTACGATTATGAACTAGCCCTCGTTGAAACCCCAGATACAATGGATTCCTCCCCGCCCCTAATCCGGGCTTTAGAGCGCGTCTTGCAACGTCTAGGCCGTCTGGCTCCCTTAGCCTATGAGTTGTTATGTTTAGGGGCAATGAATCCTCAAGGGGCTGATTTACGAGGATGGCAGTTTTTAATCGGAGATTTCCCCCTTGTTGAACAAGAAGCGGCCATTTTAAGCCTAAAACAACGTTTTTTGTTAGAAGCCGAAATCAATGATCCCCAAGTGCGTTACAGTTTACACAAATTTTTGCGGCACGTTGTAGGATTAACTATACCTGACCACAAGCAAAAGGGAGTGTAGTAGTGACTGGCTCGAATCCCAAAATCCAACTTCGTATTCTTTCTGAAGCTGATGCCTTAAAAGTACGTTATAACCCTACGTCTGGCCAGCTAATTTTACCAAGTTCTGAGTCTAGGGATGGGTCTACGGGGAGACGGGATCAAGCTTCTCCCTCGGAGGGAGAACGCCCCCAAGTGTTGCGCTTCCTTGAATGTGTCAAATATTGGGCAGGGTTGAGAGAGAATGCAGGGCTTCATGACCAAAACCCGCCTACTCTCCATGAAATCCTTAAGGATTTGAATTTAACGGAAATTGCCCATATTCGTTGGGCGTTTTATTATTTACAACTTCATCAACCGATAAAAGGTGACAGTCCGTTAACCCAAGTTGAGGGGTATTTAGAGGCTTTTGATCATCTCTGCGCATTAGAAGCTTGGGAAGAAGCCAGCGAGATTCTCTTTCTGCCGATTTCAAGTGAAACCGATGACCGCCCGGAAGAGTTACATCGTCTGTTGTTGAGGTGGGGATATTTACCGGAAGTCATTCACCTTTACCAAACGGTCTTAGAGCATTTAGAAGATGCGCCCATGGTGAATCCGGTCTGTTTACAAGGCTTAGGTCAGGCCTATTATGCTCTACAAGATTATGACCAGTCGATCACCTATTTTCAACGCTATTTAGCGACGGTTGCCGATGTCCCCGATAGCTCTTTAACAACAATTCATTTGTATTTAGGGAATGCTTACTATGCCTTGGGGAATTATGAAAACACCATTAGCGCATTAGAACAGTGTCTGGATTTGCCTTTAGTGCAGGTGATTCCCGAGGGGATGGAAAAAACCCTCTATCGCTTGGCCTATGCCTACTATCAGAGTCAACGGTATGAAGAGGCGATCGCACAATTTGAAAAATACCTGCCGGGAGTCCAAGGAGACGAACCAGAAACCCTCGAAACTCTGTATTATTTGGGTCAGGCCTATAGCGCCATTAGCCAATACCCTCAAGCCATTGATTACCTCACCCGCTATCATAACGCCGCCCCCCAAAATCCGGAAACCAATGCCCAAGCTTGGCTAACCCTTGGTCGCGCCCATTACGCCCAAAATGCCTACCCCGACACCATTCACGCCCTCGAACAGTATTTAGAACTCGCCCCCTCCCTAGAGCTAACTCCGCCCCATCAAGTATTCTACCTCCTCGGTCATGCTCATTATGCCCTCAGTGACTATCCCCAAAGTATTGAGGCCCTGCGGCAATATCTCACGCAAGCGGTTCAATCTCGGGATGTGTCTAAGCTAGAAAATAGTCTGTTTTATATCAGCACGGCCTACTATACCCTCGGCGACCATACCAACACCATTCGCTACTTTCAACAATATCTAAAAGTCACCGCTCAAACCCCCACCCCGCGCCGAGAAAAAGCCCTCCTGTGCCTAGGGGAAGCCTACTATGAACTCCAACACTATCCCGAAACCATCGAGACACTGCAACAATATCTAGAACAGATCGCACAGGACAACGAAAGTCCAGACTTAGCCATCCCCTACCTACAACTCGGCACCGCCCACTATGCCTTAGAAAACTACTCGGCCGCCATTGAATATCTACGCCAATATCTCTCCTTAGTAGAAACCCAAGACAATCCCAGCAACCTATGTGCTACCCTCTTCGCCTTGGGGAAAGCCCATTATTTCCTCCAAGACTATGAACCCGCTATTACTTACCTGCAACAGTACCTCACCCTAAATGGGACTGAATCACTGCCGAAGAGTGAACAGAGTCCTAATACAGAATGGGGCATGACGTTGTTCTACTTGGGAACAGCTTACTTTGCTTTAGGAGATCCCTCCGCTACGATTGACTATTTACAGCAATATCTCACCGTCACGGGGAGTAAAATTGCACCGATGGCCTTAGCGACGACCCTCTTTGACCTCGGACAGTCCTATTTTCTGCTGCAAGATTACAGTCAGTCCGTGGACTATCTCCAACAGTACGTTAAATTAAGCCGTCCCGCCGTTCAATCCCTGTTAGATCAGTATCTTGTCCTCCAGAAAAAAAACGAAAACCCCGAAGGCGGAAAATCGGAGACATCCCTTCCTCTGCCTCCAGAAACCTTAAAAATGTTCAAACTGGAAAGTTGGCATCAACTCCATCAAGGGATAATGACCTTAGCGGAAGCTTGTCAACGCTTAGGGGACATGAATCGGGCGATTCGCGGTTATCAGGACTTATTGCCCTTAACTCAACTGTTTGATGATCCCGTGCGGGAAGGTCAAACCTTAATTAGTGTAGGGAAAGCCTACTTTATCATTGGGCGTTATGGAACGGCGATTGAATACTTAAAACGCTATTTAGTGATTACCGAGGCTCTCAGTGATTGGTTAGGCAAGGGGGCGGCTTTACACTACTTAGCTAATGCTTATTTAGGGTTAGGCAATCATCACAAAGCGCTGTCTGTGGGTCATAAAGCCCTGCGTCTGTGCCGACAAATGGGCGATCGCATTTTAGAAAGCCAAACCCTCGGCAGTTTAGGCCGCACCTACCACGCAACGGGGGACTACGACCGCGCCATGTCTCTCTATCAACAACAGTTAAACATTGCCCGCGAAACCCAAGATACAGCGGCCATCGGGGCAGCTTTAGGGAATATGGGCTGGACTTACTGTTTATTGGGCAACTACACCCAAGCGATTAAGCATCTGCAACAACATTTAGAGGTCGCCAAGGAAATCGGCGATCGCCTGTCCCAAGGAGAAACCCTCTGTCACCTCGGAGAAAGCCATCTTCACCTGCAAGAATACTCCCCAGCGCGGGACTACTTGCAAGAAGCCCTGAAAGTAGTCCGTGCTATCCAAACCCGACATTGGGAGGCCGAAGTTCTCAAAAACTTAGCCCAACTGAGTCAAAAAACAGGCAACTTAGAACAAGCGCGGGAGTATTGTCAACAAGCGATTACGATTGCTACTGATTTAGAACTGCCTGAACTGCAAGGATATCAGGAGTTACAGAAGTATCTACAACCGTCTTTCTTCAGTGGTTTATGGGAAGCGTTATTAGGTTTAATTCAGCACAAAGTGTTACGCTCTCGTAGTGTTAGTTAGGGCTTGCTGAATAAGGCTCTAATCCTGAGAATAGGGGATAGGGGGAGTAGGGAGTAATGTCATTGCGTTTCCCTGCGGAACGCTTCGCGAACGCGCAGCGTTCCGCAGGAAAGGACGGTACGAAGCAATAAGCGTCGGGAGTCGGGAATAATTAGTTAGTATTCAGTGAATATTTGTAACAACAATAAAAAAAAGATGTTTAAATAGTTATCCACTGAAATCCAATGCTATTTTGAAAAAAGAATTCCTAGGTCTGGAAAAGCGATGAGTCAAACCGTTATTAAAAATCGCTACCAAATCATCCGACCTTTAAGTAGCGGTGGTTTTGGTGAAACGTTTATTGTCATTGATCAAGATATGCCTTCCGGTCGTCAGTGTGTCTTAAAAAAACTGAACCCGATGACCGATGACCCCAAGATTTATCAATTAGTACAGGAGCGTTTTAGTCGAGAAGCGGCTATTTTAGAAGATTTGGGCAAAAATCACGCTCAAATTCCCGAATTGTATGGTTATTTTGAGGCGGATAGTGAGTTTTGCCTAGTACAGGAATGGATTGTCGGTCAAACCTTACGGCAAAAAGTTCAAGAGTTCGGCCCCTTCAACGAAAGTGAGATTAAAACCCTGCTGTTGGATCTCTTGCCTGTGTTGGAATATGTTCACAGCAAGCGCATTGTCCACCGAGATATCAAACCCGATAATATTATTTTGCGGGGGGCGGATAACAAACCCGTTCTCATTGATTTTGGCGCAGTGAAAGAAACTATGGGAACGGTGATCAGCCCTTCTGGCAATAGTAGCCGTTCTATTGTCATTGGAACCCCCGGTTATATGCCTTCGGAACAAACCGCAGGACGACCCGTTTTTGCCAGTGATTTATACAGTTTGGGGTTAACAGCTATTTATGGACTAACGGGGAAAGACCCCCAAGAATTGGAAACAGACCCCAGCACCGGAGATATTATCTGGCAACATTACGCTCCCAAGGTGTCTCCTACCCTCGCCGGGATTCTGGACAAGGCCATTCAAACCAGTCCAGGTGAGCGTTATCGTACAGCACGGGAAATGTTGGCTGAGTTGAATCAAGGACAAGTTACTGCTCCTGTTGTGATGCCTACCGTTCAGTCCAATGCTCCCACTACTTATCCGACACCCTCTCCAGCCCCCTATCCTTCTCCTCCCCCGACTTATCCAGCACAAGCACCGACTGTGGTTTCTAATCACACACCTTCTCCACCTCCTCCTTCCGGGTGGTCTGAGTGGCAAAAGGCCTTAATTACAGGTAGTGTCATTGGTTTATTTGTGATTGGTGCCATTGTGATGACACGACCTCAACCTGCACCCGTTGGGACGAATTCTAATACACCGGAAGAAACATCAAGTAGCACAGGAAACCCGGATGATTCTTCTGCTGAATCATCCCCCCCTTCTCAGCAACAATATGCAGGGAACAATCCCGTTCAAAATACATCTGCTATTTCTCAAAATGAAGCGTTGAGCGTCATTCGTCAATGGCAACAATACAAACGAGAGATTTTCGCTCCTCCCTATAGACGTTCTCTAGGAGAAGAAATTTTAACAGGTCAGGCGTTTCGCAGCAACATCCAACAAACGGATGGGACAGAAAGTTCAGTAGATTGGTTGCAAAACAACAACGCCTACTATTCTTATGGGGTGCAAGACATCGGAGAAGTTAAGGATTTTATGTCCAGTGGAAATAACGCAACACTTCATGTTGTGGTGACAGAACAACGAGCGTTATACAAAGATGGTAGAAGGAGTGACCAAGAAAGTGCTTTTGATACACGCCTAGTTGAGTATAATTTAGAACGAGTTGGCGGAAGGGTCAAAATTGCTGACTACCGGACATTGAGTGTCTTACAACGACGATAATTACCCTATGAATCTAATCTATTAATGATAGATTAGATAGATTCACTTTGATTTTCACTTTGAATTATTCTTAATGAGGGAATTTTGGATCGACAATACCAGTCTCAAGGACATGATCCTCACCGTCGGATTGCTCAGTTGGAATACCAGCTAAACAGAGCGGATCAGACGATTAGACGACTAAAACGTGAGAATGAGGAGCTTCGACAACAAATTAGTCGTGCTTCTCCCGGTTTTGTTCGTGATTCTGTTGGAAATTTAAGTCATATTGGCAGCCAGAAATATCAAGATCGACCTGATCAGAGTCAATATAGTGTTCCGAATAGGAATCAGATTTATTCTGATTCTCATTATGGAAAAATGCTTAAATCTAAGCTGCAATTTATAGGAATTGTCTCCTTGATTGTGGCAATTTGTTCGATCATTGGTTTCTATTTGACTCGTCCAGATTCTTCGACCCCGCCCCCAGAATCTGAATCTGGTATATCATCGGATTCATTAGGGAATGATTTAACTTCCCCATCCGATAATCGTTCCAATTCGGCAATTCCCACCCTTCCTTATAATCCATTGAATCGTCAAAATCGTCCGTGGGTTTATAATGTAAGAAGACCGCCACAATTGACTTCTAATAATCAACTGACAGCGATTGTTCGAGATATCCAAACATTAGTAGATCAGAAAGGGTTACCCACCCAAGATTTATCAATTACACTGATTGACGTTGAGAAATCGGCAGTTGCTGGTTATAATCCAAACCAATTAAGATATCCGGCTAGTATTGTCAAGTTATTTTGGCTGACTGCCTTTTATAGTCAAGTAGCTAATGGTCAAATTCCTGATGCAGGTCAATATGTTCCAGACTTAGAAAAAATGATCCGTCAATCTGATAATGAAGCAGCCAGTCGTATTGTTGATTTAATTACTGGTACACAATCAGGTGTAGAATTGATCGGTGAGAATTATAAAAAATGGGAAGACAAGCGTTTCTCTCTCAATCAGTTTTTTCAATCTGCTGGGTATCAGGGAATTAACATAAGCCAGAAAACATTTCCTCTTCCCTATTTACAATATTCTGAACCACAGGGTCGCGATTTACAAATACGTGGTCCTAGTCCTGAACGTCCTATTCGGAATAGCATTTCCACCGAGCAAGCCGCACGATTGATGTATGAAATTGTGACCGAGCAGGCGATTTCACGAGAATATAGTCGTGACATGAAGGGGTGGCTTGAACAAGATTTAGATCCCCGTAAATGGCAATCGATTGATCCCCATCAGGGACATTTTAACCCGATTCGCGCTTTTTTCGGGGAGGGATTATATACGGGAAATAATATTATATTTTTGTCTAAAGCGGGTTGGACTTCTGGGACAAGAAAAGAGGTTGCCTATGTTAGTAATGGCAGAACAAGTTATATTTTGGCAGTTTTTGGGGAGAATAGTGCTTATTCTCAGGATGAAAAAATATTTCCTGAAATTTCCCGTCTGGTTTTCCAACGCATGAATCAACTCAATTGAAATGAAAGGGAATGTTTGTTAGGGTTAGAGTTTGTCGCGATCGCGCACAATCCAGACGTTCCGGCTATTATCCCATTGTAAGTACAACCGCAGGCGATCGCGCCCAGTATTACCATTTTTCATATCGTAGCGAAGCTGTGTGATCACAGTGGCTTGGTCGCCACTATTTTGGACAACTTGAGTCCGTTCAACCGCCACATGAGCTACTGTGTCCCACCAGTTTGTATAAGCACTATAATCATTTTGCAGGTGTTGCTGCCGGAAATTCGAGGATAGCCTAGACCACCCCTCACTGTAATTGCGACGATTAACTTGGGCGTAGTGATCACGTACCCCCTCATCCGGCGAAATCCTAGCACTAGGATTCGGTCGGACTTCTTGGGCCGTGATCTGATTCATGGAATCCCCCGGATTGGGACTCGCTAAGGCACAGTAGGCATCGGGCTGTTGTTGTCCATATTGTCGCAATAACTCAACACAGCGATCGCGCCCCTCAAATTTCGCCACATACACTTGATAATAGGGCTGACCCGATAAGTTGCTATAGTCAGGAATCCAAAACTGCCCCGCACCATTATATCCGGCACTTCTCAATTCCCTCAGACGTTGTGCCATGTTGCTCTGTTCACGATAGGCAGAATCGGCTAAAAAGTAGAAGGTAGAAACTTGTGGAGTCGGTGGAGTTGTAACCGTTTCCGGTGGAGGAGTGGGATTCGGAGTCGTTTCCGGTGAGGGAGTGGGATTCGTAACCGTTTCTGGGGGTGTCGGTGGTGGGGGGTCTGGGGTGCGAGGGGGACTCACCAAAACAAAACCTAAAACAGCACAGATTCCCACAATACCCCCCGTGATCACCGCAGACTGCCACCCCGCCCCTTGACGCGACGGGGGAGAAGAGATCACCTCAGTTGGGGACTGGGACGGGATAGAGGGGGGGATAGAGGGGACAGTGGGGGGACTAGAGGGAATGGTCGGGGAAACGGTTTGTAGGGCTTGTTGCATCTCAGAAGCCAGTTTAAAGCGATCGCGAGGCAGATACTGTAAAGCGCGATCCAAAACATTCGCAAAATGAGGATCAATATTTGGTACATAAGTTCGCCAAACAATCTCACTGGTTTGAGGATCCGTTAAATCGGGCGGCAATTTCCCCGTTAATAAACAAACAATCGTCAGGGCTAAACTATATAAATCACTGGAAAAGATCGGTCGTCCCGCCGCTTGTTCCGACGGCATAAAGCCCGGAGTCCCAATCACAATCGAGGAGGTTGTACTTCCTCTAGAGTTAATATCTAGCCCCATAGTCTCTCGGACTGCGCCAAAGTCAATTAAAACGGGTTTTTGGTCAGACTGCCGCAAAATAATATTATCCGGTTTAATATCCCGATGAATAATCCCTTGATTGTGAATATAAGTGAGAACTGGGAGTAAATCCAATAAGATTTGACGCGCTTCCCCCTCCGTTGTTTTGACCAACTGATTGAGTGGAGTTCCTTCAATATACTCCTGCACCAGATAAAACTGACTCTCTTGCTCAAAATAGGCATAGAGTTGAGGAATTTGGCGGTGTTCCTTCCCCAGTTTTTCTAAAATAGCCGCCTCTTTTTGAAAACGGTCTTGCACCAGTTGATAAACTTGGGATTGATGAATGAGAGGTTTAAGTTGTTTGACGACACAAATGGGTTGGGATGGCATTTTAGTATCTTTGGCTAAAAACGTTTCACCAAAACCACCCCGACCTAATGTTCTCTCAATTTGATAGCGATTATCTAAACAAAACGGAGGAGTCATATCCATAATTTACCAATAATTACTAACCCAGTAATTCGTAGGTTGGGTGAAGCGACAGCGCAACCCAACAAGTAACCCGTAATCACCCAAAACACGAAAAACCGGGTTTATTTACCACTACTTTGTTAACTTTCCCCCACACTTAAAACAGAAATTAGACTCAAGGGGATTTTGCGCCCCACACTGAGTACAAAAAACGTGAATGAGGGATTTAGGTGTATCTTGAATGGGGGCTGTCTCAATGGGTGGCGCTGGGGGATCTATCACTTCTCCTGCTGAAAGGCCGGGATTTAATTTGTAGGTTTGAATTAAATTCAAGATAATGAACGACTCCCGTTTATATTCTGGACTGTCCTTTCCTCCGTCCTTATCCAACTCAATCGCCCGTTGTTCTAAATAGTCTGTCAGTTGACTAAATAAAGCCTGTTTTTGATTGTCCGTTTCTGCACCCACCAGACGACTATTGACTTGAGTTTGAATGGCTTCCCGATCGTCGCGACAAGCTTTAACTTCCAAAACTTGGGGCGCTTCTGCCCAACTGGAGGCAATGTCAACATTTTCTGCTCCGATGGCTGTTTGTTTCGTATAACGAACCACATTTTCCCCCGTGGTGCGATTTGTTTCTAAGCGTAAAATCCCTAAAGATCGGGCTTCTACTACTAATTCATAGATTTTCACATCTTCAGGAAAAATATCCCAAAATGGCGGTTCTTTTTGAATATGAACGGGAATGGGTAAGTCTTTATATTCCCCCCGTTGTTGAGCGCGTTTTGCCAGAATAAATTCACTTTTCCAGTCTTGGTAAGACTGGCGCAATTCTTTCATTCCATCAATACAACGCAGAGAAAAACCGCCAGTTTCTTGGACAAAAACAATGCGATGGCGTTCAACGTCTCCGAGGGGTTTGATATCATCATCATTGCCCACAAATTCTTTAATTTTAGGTAACAGTTTTTGGGCAGCTGGATCAGGGGTGTTCCGTCCTCCGAGTAGGGCAACGTTGGTATTGAGGGCAGGGGTAAATCCGGCATCTTGTCCCCCTAAAACGGCTTTATCCATCAAAATTAGGGGCTTCGATTTGTTGTAAGCTATGCGAATATTGTTGATGATTTCTTGGTCATCGTTGTATTTTTTCAACAGGCGATCGCACGCGGCTAAGTCTTGCTGCATTTTACTCCCCGCTGGGGCGTTCAGAATCACCTGTTTGGTGCGATCGCCAATCATTTCCCGAATATCCTCATCTTGCACATCGGGAATCTCGATTAAATCCAACAAACGCATAATTTCATCCGCCCGACGGGTTGCCTTCCACAGGGGGCTTAACTGTTGTAAAATATCCCCCGAAAGGGTACTACATAACCCATCCATCCCCAATTCATAGGCCGTTTTGCTCCCTTGAGTAGCCCCCGCATGGCGTTCAATAAAGTCCTGATAGAGTCCGTTTAATTCCTGACGATCAAAGAGTTTAATCCCGTTAATTTGTAGGGCATCAGCACGATCCGCTTGCCGATCAGCCTCTTCTTGGAAAAAGTCCCGCAGGGTGGTTAAACGCTGTTGCAAACGATTAAAACGACGTTCTAATCCCGTTAAATGGTCTTGCAAACGAGCCAGCACTTCCCGCGCTAATGCCCTTGTTTTTCGTTGAATTTTTGCCACAAAATACCCCTCTAATCCCGTTAAAGCCCCTTGACAAAATTCCTCCATTTTGCTTTGTTTGGAGATGCCAAATTTATCTTTAAATTCGTTAAGATCGGCGAGGGCTTTTTCATACTGCTGTTGACTTTTAATCTCATTGGGCTGCCAAATTCGCTCCTCTTGGTTGCGGAATTTTTCGCTTAAATCTGTAAAAATTTGGCGGGTGGTCAAAAGGAACGATTCCGCAAATTTAGGCCCTTGGGTGCGGTCTTCTAAAATGCGATATAGTTCCTCTTCTAACACTTGGCGACCGCGTACAATGGCTTGATCTCGGTTATCATACATTCGTCCCCAAAAGTCCCCATGTAAGCGTTCATCTGGGCTTAATTCCCGGAAATGATCTCGCTCATATTCGTCCACTTTGGGCTTTAAATAACCATTTAAAAAGTTTAAAATTTTACCCCGTTCCGCCGCTAAAACATTGACCCCTTGCTGGGTACATTGTAGCCAGTTTTCGTTAATAATTTCTTGACGAATTTGATTGATCCATTCTGCAATAACAGTTAGGTAGGGGCGATCTTGGGCGGCGGATAAATCGGTGATTAATTCAATCTCACTGAGGCGCAAACGTTTAAGGATATCCCCTCGTACAAAGTCTAACATTTGGGGAGGTAAAAGGGCTTGTTCATTCTGCCACCAGCCGATAAAGTCTTGAGCTAAACGAGAGGATAAAGACCCGCGAATATGAGCAATGGGAATTTCAATAGTAGACAGTCCAAAACTCATAAAGTTTTTCGGATAGCCCCGCCCTCCCGGATCCGCTTGCGCCCAAGCCCCTTTAATGTTATCCCGAATTGAGCGCTTGTGGGGGGAGAATTCACTGGTTAAATCTAAGAAGATATTTTGGGCAATAATTTCTCGAATTTGAGCCAGTTTAAAATCACTTTCTCCGTTTTTTGTTCCCACTAAGTAGGTAAAATCAAAGGGGGGTAATTTACTACGCACTTCATCACTAAGTTGGCGACTAAATTGGGCGACATACTCGGTGCGATAGTCGGCAAAATAGCTAAATTCCATCATCGCAGCGTACCCATTGGCTAAAACGCGATCGCCAACACTAATTCCGGCAAAGGCACTGGGCATGGGAACAATAGCCGTGACAATGGGGCTACTTTCCCCTTTGAGCCAATTGCGGATACAATAGCCCAGATCCAGAATCATACCGCTCCCTGTTCCCCCGGATAAAGACCCGGTGAGAAATACATTAATCCCACTGGTATTGACTTTAATGCCGTAACGATCTTGCATAAAGTTTTCATGGCCTTTTGTGCGTCGTACTGCCTCTAAAAACTTGCTTTGAATTTCGGCATAATTGCAAAATAACGCAAAACGACCACAGGCGCGAATTTGTCCCGCACCTGCTTCTAGGGAACTAATATTTCGTTCTAATTCGGAGGGAAACCAGGAGTTAATCCAAGGGAAATTACTCATATCTGATACGATATCTCGGACGACTTTTCCACTGACTCGCGCCCAGTGTTTTTCGTTGTCTTTAAAGGGGCTTCCGGCGGCTTCTGGTTCGGTGATTTTATAATCTTTATCGGTGTCTACTAAGAGGAAACTAATAATGGGAAAGTTTTTTAGGTTGCCGTAGGTTTCTTCAACTAAACGGCGGACTCTGGCGGCTACTTCTGCCCCAGTTCCCCCAATGCCAATAATGACGGTGGGAACCATTGATTTTTCTTCAACTGCGACCATAGGATTCTCCTGTTGAATTAGAGGGTATATAGCGTTTCCAAATCATTGATCAACTCTCAAAGAAGTTTCTCCTAATACTTCAATCTCCTTGTGACCCTTGTATACTGTTTTCTTTGCTTTCCCTATTCCCTGTTCCCTTGGCTTTCCCTTATGGACGACAAAACTCACATGGAAACGCTATAAAACGATTCAATTTAACACCCTGAAAAGAAAGGCAAAGCGAGGTCTAAAAGATTAGAAATTTTCCACAAAATTCCGGGAGTGGCAGCCGTCCAAAAGAAGGCATTTCCCAAGGCTAATTGACCGGAAGTATTCATTTTAAATTTGAACAAATCCTGAAATATCCAACGGTCTAAGGGCATGACTAGGAGCCACATTAAGGCGACCCAAGCACAAGCCAGCCAGAGTAAAATCCACTTGAGATTCGTATTAATATGGGCAAAGAGGCGATCGCGAAATAACAGATCCAGTTGGCTGGCTTCCCCTTGTCCCAAGTAAATGCCCCGTGTCACTAAACTGGCAGCTTGTAAGGCGGGTGCTTCTGCCCCCACGACAACGGCGTTAATTCTCACATTATGGCGCAGGGCTTCCCCCACGGCACTAGGACTCACCTCCCCTTGTCCATCGGTGACTAATAACAATTCTCGACAGCCTTGTTCAATTTGGGCTAATCGCTCTGTGGTGCCTTGAATGGCTAAACTTAAATTGGTACTATTGGGGAGAATTTGCTGATCAATACCGGGGGTCTTTAAGGCTTGATTTAACTCTTGTTTGACTTGCTGACTATTGCCATTAAAAGACCCCGTTAAAGGTTTTAGTAATCCGCCAAAGCCAAAGACTTGAACTTGATTGGGACGACGCAAGATCCCCGAGGCATTTTGTTCAAGATAAGCCTCTACTGCTTGGACTTCTTGATTCATAATACTACCCGGTTCGTTAAATTCTGAGCTGTAGGTGCTGTAACTTAAGTCCAAGGCAATGGCTACATTGACTTGGGGACGACCTAAACCGAATAACCAAAATAGGGCAGCTAAAACCAGAAATCCTCCCAGAAAGAGCAAGGGGATTTGAAAAAGGGGATATTGCCACAACGGACGACGAGAAAAACTCACGAGATTAAATGGGGTTTAAATAGGGCGAATTTTAGGGGGAGGGCAATGGGTTGATCCGGGGAATTTCTCCCCTGTGAACTAAGGTAACGGATCAAATTGATAATTACTGCCGGGGGGGCCTTGGGGACCTTCAACGGCAATGACTAGGGGGACTGCTTGGAAAATACTAAAGTCTGTATTCGTGCCTACAATCATGACTCCTTGTTCTAATTTTTGTTGGATGGCGACTCGATTGGGATTGGCGACAACGGCGGAGATTAAAGCTTGGGTGGCATCATAGGCGGCCGCGGTGCGCCAACTGACTCGACCTTTCCACATTTGATAGGCTTTTTGGGAAAAACTATCGGCACTTTGGAAACTCCAAGGAACCGCTAAAACTAATCCAGCAACGGCTTCCCCACTGTTTACTAAAATGTTAGGACTATAGAGTTCATCGCCTCCCACAATGGTTAAGGGGTTGTTTTGGGCAGCGTTGGCTTGAATTAATTCAGTGGCGAGGTCTAAATAGTCTTTACTGAGGGCGAGAAAAATGGCGTTGGCTCCTTGATCTTGGGCTTGGGCTAAGGCAGTTTCCACCTCAAATCCCGGTTGTGCCACGTCCACCGCTTGCACCAGACGACCATTATTCAGTTGAATGGCCGTCGTTAGGGCTTGTTGCACCCCCATGCCATAGCGACTATCTCCGTTATAAAAAATCACCCCAGCGAGGGAATCCACCTCACTCTGAGTATATTGGGTGAGGGTAGTGGCTAGGGCTTTTAAGTAACTTTTGAGTAGGTTTTCATTGCCTTGATCTAAGGGAATGGTTTTCAGGAGCGATCGCCCGGCACTTTCGGTAACATCGGCATTAATGGGGGCAATGACAGGCATGGGCGCGCTAGCATAACGCTGAATCGCCGCTTCCGTTTCCGGCCCCACCCCATGCCCTAAAACCCCTAACACAGAGGGGGCTTGAATCAAATCATCGGCTAAGGTCGTCGTGGGTGAACTACTGGATTCGTTGGCGATCGCAATTTCCAACAATCGTCCCGGCAATTGGGGATTTTGATTATACTCCTCCTGAGCTAAACCTACCCCCCGTAACACTTCCAGGGCCGCGTTCGGATTGCTCCCCAAGGGAATCACCACCGTTAAGGTGAGGGGATTTCCCGCTTTTCTCGCCCGAGCATTATTGAGATAAATTTTACTTTCAGGATCATGGGCTTGTTCTTGGGCGGCCTGTTCGTACTGTTCAATGGCTCCCTCCCAATCTTTAGCCGCAAACGCTTGGGCTGCACTTTCCTTGGTTGGGGTAGAATTGAGCAGAATCTTTTCCCCTTGACTAATCCCTTGGGCATTACGCGCTTGTTGACTGATGAAGGAATCCGCCTCACCGTTCTCAGAATTCGCAACAGGTGTTCTCTCTCGGGTCAAGACCTGATAGCCCAGAAAACCCCCTCCGGTCAATAGTAAGACCCCCAAAAGGGCAATCACCAGAGGGAGGATCTTATTTTGGGGAGAGTTTGGAGTAGGGGGTGGAGAAACAGTCGTCGTCGAGGTCGGGCTACTTCCTTGGATTTTCGTTTTCCCCGCAGACATAGCCTCTTTGGGCAAGCCGCAAATTAAACAAAACGGACCATTATTCACATAGGGTTCATGCTCACCAGACCCTTGATAGGAGGGGTCATTATTCTTGGGTATGCCATCACATTGCCATTCGCCTTGAGGACTCACGCCACTCCTCCCCCATTTTGAGACTGACTTTAATCTTATCTCTTCAGATTAGAGGGATTTTGAGGCAAACCCACCCAGATTACAGATTTGCTTCACTCTTTTCTTACAAATCATGAAGGTGAACTACCCCACCCTGCCGTTGGCGAGGATGGGGCTTCCTGATTCAACGGGAACTGCATCTAACAAAACCGATGTTTTGCCAGGTTGTCTTACACTCCCTCCCCAGGCAGTATCGCTGGTTCCCAACGACAATATCCGCAAGGCTTCATTTCTAATGTTTTGTGCCGCATTGATATCTCGATCATGGCAAGTCCCACAATGTTGACATTGCCATTGACGAATATCTAACGACCAACTATCTACTCGGTTGAGGCAAACGTGGCAGGTTTTAGAGGATGCAAAGAAACGGTCAACCTCAATATAGGTTTTTCCTTCCCACTCCGCTTTATATTTTAGCATTGTGGTAAACATTCCCCAGCCTACATCACTAATCGCCTTGGCTAGTTTGGGGTTTCGTACCATCCCTTTTACATTCAGATTCTCTACAGCAATAACTTGGTTTTCGTTGACTATCTTGCGGGATAGTTTGTGTAGAAAGTCCTCACGGCAACGGGCAGTCTTGCCATAAACCTTAGCTACTTTTTGTTGGGCTTTAGTTCTATTCTGACTCCCCTTTTGCTTGCGGGATAGTTTTTGTTGTTTGCGTTTAAGGTTACGGTGATGTTTGGCGAAATGACGGGGATTATCATACTTTGACCCATCACTGGTAATGGCGAAATGAGTCAATCCAACGTCAATGCCAACCGCTTTACCTTCGGTAGACTGACTGGGAGTTTCTTTCCCATCCTCCACCAATACCGAAGCATAGTATTGTCCATCAGAATTCTGGGAGACAGTCACAGTTTTGATTGTCCCTTCAAATTCTCGATGACGATGGCAGTAGACTAGCCCAATCTTCCCAGGTAGTTTGATAGAGTCTCCCTCAAACTTAACGTTGGCGGGATAACTTAATGACTGCCGACCATGCTTTGACTTGAAACGGGGCAATTGCGCCCGCTTCTCAAAGCAGTTTTTGTAGGCAGTGGAAAGATTGAGAGCAACAACTTGCAAGGACTGGGAATAGGCATCCCTTAGCCAAGGGTATTCCTTTTTTAACCCTGGTAACAGACTCTGGATATATCCACGAGATAATCCTTTGCCTGTCTTGAGATATGTTTGTTGGCATAGGTTGAGTGCAAAATTCCAATACCAACGACAGCATCCAAAGGCCTTGGCGAGAGACGCTTTTTGGTCGTCGGTTGGGTAGATGCGATACTTGTACGCCTTATACATTATCTTGATTTGCTGTTGCCGATAACATTGTAGCTGCTCATCCGCTCCCTGCAAGCGAGGAAGGGGAATTCCGCAACATTTTGTTAAAAAGGGGCAATCGTTCCCCGGAAAATAAATCTTAAATAAAGGGGTGAAAACCCCTATTCTCCCGCGCTCCCCGTCTTAGAATAATAGCCTGACCCATTGAAGCCGCTTCCTAGAAACCTCTGTACTGCCTTTAAGTTTAAAATTCCCATGAATACTCAAGGCAAGCGTACTGTTGTCGCTGTCCCCTATATTGTCCTGAACAATCAAGGACAAACCCAGCAATTCAATCTCACGGGGGATTTCCACCAATTAGGACGAGATCCGCAGGTTGATTTGCGCGTGCCTGATGATTGGGGCGTGGTTTCTAGTCGTCATGCCGTCTTCCGTCGTGTTGGTCAGGACTATTTTATTTACGATGGAGATGGCCAGCACCATAGTACCAATGGATTACTCCTAAACCATACCCGCATCACACCCACCCAAGGCTGTCAATTGCATGATGGGATGGAACTTCGGATTGGTCAAAACCCGAAAAACTTGGTTATTCTGACCTATTTTGACCCCAATAGTCAAGGGGTTTCCGCGCCAAAAAAACAGTCGATTTCTCTCAAAAATCGTTCGGTCTTAATTGGACGAGATCCCAACGCGACTTTAGTATTAGATGCCCCGACCATTTCCCGCACTCATGCCATTATTGACACCGATTCTGCGGGTCGCTACGTCTTGCGAGATTATAGCAGTAATGGGGTATTTTTAGACGGTCAAAAGGTCAAAGTGACTGCGGTTTTAAGCTCTGGGAGTACCTTACGAATTGGTCCCTATACACTTGTTTTGCAGGGCGATGAATTACTCTTAAGTGATCAGGGAAATCATCTCCGGTTAGATGCCTATAATGTTACCTTAGAAGTCCAAGACCAAAAGGGCAAAAAGAAACGCCTGTTAGAGGACATTTCCTTACCCATTGAGCCGGGTCAATTAGTGGCATTAGTGGGAGGAAGTGGGGCGGGTAAATCGACCTTAATGAGAACTTTATTAGGGATTCAAACGACTACCGAGGGGAATGTTTTTCTCAATGGAGAACATTTACAAACCAATTTTAATATTTATCGAACTCAAATCGGTTATGTTCCCCAAGATGATATTATTCATCGGGAATTAACGGTGAAAGAAGTTTTGACCTATGCGGCTAAACTGCGACTACCTCCCGATGCCGATATTGCCCAAATTGTGCAACAAGCCCTAGAACAAATCGAAATGGCTCATCGCCAAGATATTTTAGTGAGTCAATTGAGTGGAGGACAACGAAAACGGGTGAGTATTGGGGTGGAATTGTTAGCTGATCCGAAATTATTTTTCTTAGATGAACCGACCTCTGGGTTAGATCCGGGATTGGATCAAAAGATGATGGTTTTGCTGCGGAAATTAGCTGATCAAGGGCGAACTATTGTGTTAGTAACCCATGCCACGGCGAATATTAAATTGTGCGATCGCATTGTCTTTTTAGGGATGGGGGGGCGCTTGTGTTATTTTGGGCCTCCGGATCAGGCCTTGTCCTTTTTTCAGACCTCCCAAGACTTTGCAGATATTTATAACCATCTCGAAGATGAACAGACTGTCATTGCAGAAAGCTCCCGTTATCGGCGGTCTTCCTATTACCCAGAATACATTGAGACGCGCCTGAGTGGGGGCAGTCGTCTCACCGGAGGGACAGCCCCCCAAAAGGTGCGTCGTTCCCCCCTAGAACAGTTGGCCGTCCTGACCCAGCGTTATCGACAATTGATTTTGCGCGATCGCATTAACCTTGTCCTTGCCCTCCTTACCGCCCCCATCGGCATTAGTTTAATCACCGTCGCCCTACGCGATCAAAACCCCCTCATTCTGCCCCCAGAACCGGATTCCACCCTTGCCCCCTTGGCCTTGCGCGTTCTCTTTGTCTTCACCTGTGCCTCCCTCTGGGTCGGTTTATCGAGTTCCCTACAAGAAATTGTCAAAGAAGCGGCCATTTATGCCCGTGAACGGTTAGTTAATTTAGAAATTCTCACCTATTTAGGCTCAAAAAATTTAGTATTAGGCGGTTTAGCCCTTGTTCAAACTGTACTCATTACCCTAACCATTCTCATCGGGTTTAAATCCCCTGCACCGGAACTTTTACCTTGGATTTTAGGGTTAGGAATTACCACCTTTCTCACGTTGTTTTGCTGTATTAGTTTAGGCTTAACCATTTCAGCTGTGGTAAAAAATAGTTCTCAAGCCAACAGTGCTTTACCCCTTTTATTGCTTCCCCAAATTATCTTTTCTGGGGTGTTGTTTAAAATGGAAGGCATTGGGCGTTATTTATCCTGGTTGATGCTCAGTCGTTGGTCTGTGGGGGCTTATGGCATTTTAGTTAATGTTAACGGCATGGTGCCTGAACCAATGCAGTTACCCGATGGTAGTATGTTACCCCAACCTTTTGAA
Source organism: Spirulina subsalsa FACHB-351 (assembly GCF_026130165.1). Lineage (GTDB taxonomy): Bacteria > Cyanobacteriota > Cyanobacteriia > Cyanobacteriales > Spirulinaceae > Spirulina_A > Spirulina_A subsalsa_A. Next base: position 20,571 of record NZ_JAIHOM010000030.1, read on the forward strand.
ATCACTCCGGTCTATGAGGCGACTTGGGATAATTTACTGCTCAATTGGGGAGTTTTAGGGCTACATACGATTGTTTATTGGCTCGTTTGTTGTCTGTTTTTGAAGTATCAAACGGTTTTAAATCAGTGGGTTGGCAAGTGGAGTCAGTCGGTTAAGGCTCTGTTTAAGAATTGAGAATTAGGCTCTGCTGAATAACTCTACTCGTGGGGCTAGGTAATAGGTGATAATTATCAATTATCAATTATCAATTATCAATTATCAATTATCAATTCCCTGCTCTCTCCCAACTCCCGATTTTGTTGGGTTGCGCTGTCGCTTCACCCAACCTACGAATGGGTTGTTTTGGGGTTTAAAGTTTAATAAACCAGCGTTGACGGTACATCAGGTAAAGAATTAACCACCAGATCAGGAGATTGGCGATCGCAAAAAACAGCGACCCATTCCAAGATCCCGCCCAAGGTTCAAACAAATTCTTATATAACCAAGCATAGGTACTCACCGCATTTTCTCCCGTGCCGATCTTTGTCCGGTAGAGAATCCGCACAATCACCCCCGAGGCCACAAACACAAACAGCGCATTGAGTCCCATCACCTGAAAGGGAAAACTCCAGCGCCGGATTTTCCGCACCTCAATCAACTCGTAACAGAGGGCAAAAATTAATAAGGTCCACCCCGCACTATACAAAACATAGGAACTTGTCCACAGTTGCTTATTAATGGGGAAAATGACCCCCCACAGCGCCCCGGAGACAATCCCCATTAAACCAAACTGCACTAACCCTAAACTGGGGGCTGAGAGCATTTGGGGGGGGTTTTCTGGGGGTTTTTGTTGGCGCAACCAATCCCCAGTTAAATAGCCCAGAATGAGGGTTATAACAGCCGGGACAGTGCTTAAAAGCCCTTCCGGGTCAAATTGCCCCTGTAGATAAAGATGGTCTGTGGTGAGGATTAAACGGTCAATATAGGCGGCAACGTTGCCCTCTGGGGAGAGATTGCCTGCACCGAAACCGGGGACGGGAATTAAGGTCATTACCGCCCAATAGACCAACAAGACCAGGGCGGAGAAAATCCAGAGTCCTCGGCGTTTCAGGTTTAAGACGGCGATCGCACCCACAAAATAGGCTAGACTAATCCGTTGCAATACGCCCAAAATCCGAATCTGACTAAAATCAAAGTTGGGAAATCCCGTCAGAAAGATACTTAAACCGTTTAGAAATAAGCCCAGCAGGAATAAAACCAGGCAGCGCCGCCCCAGTTGCCAGTAAACCGAGGGGGTGGGAGATTGGGGGGCATTATCCCCCCTAGCCCCCCTTGGGAAGGGGGGGATCTCGTTCATAGGCTCCCTTGGGAAGGGGGGGATCTCGCTGGAGGGTTTTTGATACTTAGCGAGGGAAAAGGCCATTGCTGTGCCGGAGATGAATAAAAAGGCGGGAAAAACCCAATCGGTGGGGGTGAAACCGTGCCATTCCGCATGGAGAAGGGGAGGATAGACAAAAGCCCAACTACCGGGATTATTGGCGAGAATCATCCCGGCAATAGCCATCCCGCGCAGCACATCCAAACTGGTTAAGCGTTGACCCATAATCTGTGAACCGTAAACAGTTGTCGATATTGTATGGGGTTTTGCCTCTCAGCGCTGAAACGACTGGGACTCCCGAATATCAAGGGCGTTTTACCTCACTGTTAGTACGATAAATCCTGTGAACTACCCCACCCTGCTCCCTGCAAGCGAGGAAGGGGAATTCCGCAACATTTTGTTAAAAAAATTCTTGGGAATTGTCTATCCCCTTGTGGGTGGGTTTGTTCACACTTCTTCTGGTCAAACCATTGAAAAAAGGCAATTGCAGAGTGAATATACTCCCTTTTCCCAGTTCACTTTTGACCGTCAGAGAACCTTGATGATGATGGGCGATCGCCTGTGCCATGGCTAGTCCTAATCCCGTTCCCCCAGTTTGGCGAGAGCGATCGCCATCCACCCGATAAAATCGCTCAAAAATTCGAGTTTGTTCAGCCGGAGCAATGCCAATTCCGGTGTCTTGGACAGTAATCAAAACTGTGCGATCGCGCACCATTAACCTCACAACCACTTCCCCCGCTTTAGGCGTATATTGAATAGCATTAGCCATTAAATTTGACACTAAACGATAAAGTTGAGATTCATGACCTAAAACGTAAATTTCGACCGGGGGAACTTGGTGGATTAGATTAATTTCTCCCACAGTGGCCAGTTCAGCATATTCTTCAGTTAAATCATTAATTAAATCATTTAAACAACAGGGTTCAAACGTTTGGCTGGAGGATTGATGTTCCAACGTACTGAGAAATAATAAATCGGCAATTAAATGGCTTAAACGTCGTCCCTGTCGTTCAAGGGTTTGTAGTACCATCTGCATTTGGTGAGGATGGGATGGGGGAACCCGTAAAATAGCCTCAATGGTCGCCAAAAGAGTCGCTAGGGGAGAGCGAAGTTCATGGGCCGCATTCGCCGTAAATTGTTGCTGTTTTTGATAGGATTGGTAAATAGGTTGCATCGCTAATCCAGAAAGCCACCAACCTGCCAGCACGACTAAACCTAACGCCAAGGGAAACCCTAAACCTAAAATCCACCTCATGCGGTTAACTTCTGCATCAAACGTGGCTAAAGTGCGTCCAATTTGGATATACCCCCAAGAGTCATCCAAGTGCATTGGTGTTTGAGGATTAACCTTGCCACTGTGGAGAATGGTAGTGAATTGATGATAGCGCGTCCCTCTCGCACTGCGAAAAGTTTGCCATGGTGTAGGGTTTAAGGTTTGAGGTAAAGGGAGAGGATGGTTGGGCGAAAAGGCTAAGAGTTCACCCCGATGATTGAACACCCGAATATAATAGGTACTGCGATCGCTAATGCCAATGGTATGACGTTGAATCAACGTGGGATGATGGTTACAAGGTTGTCCTTGTAGGCATAAGTCGGGAAAAATCTGTCGTAGGACACCCGTTGGATCTCCAGATTGAGGGAGCATCGGTTCTAAGCTATCATGAAGTGTCCCGGCAATCGATTCCATTTCCCGTTCCATTGCCGTCCAATTGGACTGAATCAGGGAGCGATACACCCCAAACCCCGATAAACCCAAAATCCCACCCATCACCAACGCATACCAAAGCGCAAGGCGGATTCTGCTATGGCGAAACAGTTGATAGCTATTCATCACGGGGAGGTATTAAAACGATAGCCTTGACCGCGAATGGTTTCAATGGGGCATTCACAGCCATAATTAGCTAGTTTACGCCGCAATAAGCGCATTTGTGCCGCCACTACATTACTAATAGGGTCTTCCTCTAAATCCCAGAGTTGATAGCGGATTTTACTCCCCGGAATAATACGATCGGGATTTTGCATTAAATAGGCAAAAATCTGAAATTCTTTAACTGTTAAGGGAATCCTTTTTGCGGGCTGGGTGAGTCGATTACAGATGGTATTGTTAGCGTAATCTAGCATGAATGCGCCTACAGTCAGGATTTGGGGTTGGAGGGTGGGCGATCGCCTTTGAAGTGCGCGCAATCGAGCCAATAATTCCGCCATCACAAAAGGCTTTACTAAATAATCATCAGCCCCTGCATCAAGTCCAGCAATTCGATTTTCCGGTTGTCCCAGAGCCGTTAACATCAAAATGGGAAGAGAGTTCTGGTAAGAGCGAATGCGTTGGCATAACTCCAAACCCGACAACTTCGGCACGAGCCAATCTAGAATCGCCACAGTGTAATCGGTCCACTGACTTTCTAAATAATGCCAAGCCTGAATTCCATCCGTCACCCAATCGACAATATATTTTTCATTGACCAAAACTTGCTTAATGGCCAATCCTAATTCCGCTTCATCTTCGACCAACAGGATTCGCATCGTGAGAATGGCAAGGGGGAGACTACTTGGATCGAGGTTAGCAGAAAGGAAGAGACAAAGGGGTGAGATTTCACCTAGATTTCATCTCCTCTTTGGCACAGTGGGGAAGATTTGGCAAAAAACCCCATGCTTTGATGAGGAGGTCTAATGAACACAACTTCTATTATTGGCTCAATGTTCGCGATCGGCTTAATTTTCGGTACACCTACCCTCACCCTAGCTCATGTTGGACATGGGGATGAGTTTCAGGCCGAAGGCGGTATTGATCGAGTTCCCGTCAACTCAGAAACCGATTCCCTCCTCGGGATTGAGGTTGCCCCCATTGCCCCGGCCTTTGATGGGAGTTCTCGCGTTCTTGTTCCCATGACTGCCTTAGTCGATGCCGATGGTAAACAGTTAGCCTTTGTCTTGTATGGTAATTTTTATGAACCCGTTCCCGTGCAAATCGGAGCAACAGAAGGGGAATGGGTCGAAGTCACTGACGGGTTATCCCTTGGGGAACAACTGGTGACTCAGGGCAGTTTGTCCCTCTATGCTGAATCCCGTAAAACCCAAACCGCCACCACTGCACCCAGTCCGGAAACCGCCACGACTCCCACTGATGACGTTCAAACCCAAAACCTTCCCCAAGAAGATCCTACCGAGGACAATTTAACTGCCACTTCAAGCTTTCCGATCGGAAAACTAGCCGCCGTTGGGGGAGGAGTTTTGATCATCTGCGGTGGGATGTTCTTCTGGACAGGGAGTCGTCGGAACAAAAATCTCTTCTCTGACAAATAAGTAAGGATTATTGTTAATCGATGTTTAACACCATTCTGAATCAGACCCTAAAAAATTCCATTGCTCAACGGTGGTTAATGGTGATTGGATCTCTGGTTATCACCATCTGGGGCTTTTTGACGATCACTCAAATGCCCTTGGATGTTTTCCCCCCCTTTGCTCCGCCTCAAGTAGACATCCAAACTGAGGCCGTTGGTTTGGCTCCCGAGGAAGTGGAGGCTCAGATTACGGTTCCTATTGAAAGTGTGGTCAATGGCTTACCCGGTGTCACCCTCGTGCGTTCTTCCTCCAAGATTGGACTCTCCATGGTTCATGTTGTCTTTAACCAAGAGGCTGATATTTACCAAGCGCGGCAGGCTGTAACGGAACGACTCCAACAGGTGATGAGTCAACTTCCCCAAGGGATTCATCCGCCGGAAATTTCCCCCTTAGTCTCTCCTTTGGGAACGATTCTGCAATATGCCTTTACGGTGAATGGTCAGGGGGAAACCTCTCTGATGGATTTACGCCGTTTGGTGGATGTTACCCTCAGAAATCAGATTCTCGCCGTGCCGGGTGTGTCTCAAGTGACTATTTACGGGGGGGATGAACGGGAAGAACAGGTGTTAGTGGATCCGCAACTGTTGCGATCGCGTCAAGTCTCCCTCAATGAAGTCACGGCAGCAGCAAGGAAAGCTAATTCCAACGCTCCGGGCGGTTTCCTCATTGGTGGAGGCCAAGAGTTACTCGTTCGAGGCATCGGACAGATGAACACCCTAGAAGACTTGCAGCAGTCGGTGGTGAAAGTTCAAGATGGCGAACCGATTTTGCTCCAAGATGTGGCCGAAGTCAAAACGGGGGCGGCACTTAAACGGGGAGATGCCAGCTTGAATGTACAGCCTGCCGTTGTGTTGATGATTAACAAGCAACCGGATGTAGATACTCCCACCGTCACCCAAGCCGTGGAAGCGGTGATGAACTCCCTACAGTCTACCTTTCCCGTCGATGTTCAAGTTCAACGCACCTTCCGCCAGTCAAACTTTATTGATTCTGCCATTGGCAACGTTAGCGGATCCCTGATGCAAGGCATCATCATCGTGTCGGTAATTATGTTGCTTTTTTTAATGAATTGGCGCACCGCTATCATTACCCTGAGTGCTATTCCCTTATCCCTCTTGATTGGCTTAATGTTCATGAAAGCCTTCGGTTTAGGGATTAATACCATGACCTTGGGGGGCTTAGTGGTGGCGATTGGGTCAGTCGTCGATGATGCCATTGTGGATATGGAAAACTGTTATCGCGGTTTACGACAGAATCAAATCCAAGAAAACCCAAAACCCCCCTTTCAAGTGGTTTATGACACTTCGGTTCAAGTACGTTTAGCCGTCATTTTTTCCACAGTTATTATCATCGTCGTCTTTGCCCCCATTTTTAGTTTAACGGGGGTAGAAGGGAGAATTTTCGCCCCGATGGGTTGGGCTTATTTGCTCTCTATTGCCGCCTCTACCCTGGTCGCCATGACCCTTTCTCCCGCCCTCTGTGCCATTTTATTGGCTCATCATAAACTCCCCCAAGAAGGCACTTTTATTTCACGCTGGGCAGAAAGTTTGTATCGCCCTCTGCTCAATTTGTCTCTAAGAACTCCCCAACTGATTTTAGGATTAGCCTTAGCCTCCTTAGTGGCTACTCTAGCCGTTGTGCCTTACTTGGGACGGGTTTTCCTCCCGGAATTTCAGGAAAAATCTATGGTGAACTCTATGGTTTTATTTCCGGGTGTCTCTTTGGAGATGACCAATCGGGCGGGAATGACTCTGGCTCAGTCCCTGCAAGATAATCCCCTCTATGAATGGGTACAAGTCCGCGCTGGACGCGCTCCGGGGGATGCTGATGGGGCTGGGGTCAACATGGCTCATGTGGATGTGGAATTGAGTGATCTTGCCCTACAAGACCGAGAGGGGGCTGTTCAACAACTCCGGGACAAATTTCTGCAATTGCCGGGTGTCGCGCCTAATATTGGCGGTTTTATTTCTCACCGCATGGATGAAGTTTTGTCGGGGGTCAGAAGTGCGATCGCGGTCAAAATTTTTGGCCCCGATTTAGTCCAGTTGCGTCAAGTTGGGGAACAAGTCCGCGATCTCATCAAACCTATTGCAGGAGTTGTGGACTTACAATTAGAACCTCAATTACCTATCCGCCAAGTTCAAATTAATTATGACCGCGAGGCGGCGGCTGGTTATGGTTTAACCATGGCTGCCATTTCTGAGGTGGTGGAAACCGCCCTCAATGGTCAAGTGGTGTCCCAAGTCCCGGAAAATCAACAACTGATTAATATTACCGTCGGTTTGCCTGAAGCCTCGCGGAATAATTTAGATGCCATTGGGGCGATTCCCCTGTCTACCCCCACGGGACAAATGATTCCCCTCAGTGCTGTGGCTAGAGTTGAGTATGGTATGGGGGCTAATGTGGTGAATCGGGAAAATGTGTCTCGTTTAATTGTAGTGTCCGCTAATGTTGCCCAACGAGACTTAGGCAGCGTTGTCGGGGATATTCAAGCGACCATTGACCACAATGTTCAATTACCCGGTGGCTACTTCATTCAATATGGCGGACAGTTTGAAGCGGAACAAAAAGCCACCAATAACCTGGTCTGGTATAGCATTCTGGCAGCGATTATAATTGCTATTTTGATGTTCTTCTCGGTTAAGTCTCTCCCGGCAACTCTGGCCATTATGCTCAATCTTCCCTTGGCCTTAGTGGGTGGCATTGTCTCGATTCTCTTAACAGGGGGGGTGATCTCTATCGCTTCTCTGATCGGGTTTATTACACTGTTTGGGGTGGCTGTCCGCAATGGTTTACTTTTGGTGGATAACTATAACCAGAAGTTCGCGCAAGGGATGCGCTTAAAAGAAGTGATCGCTCAAGGCTCTCTAGAACGTCTGCACGCTATCCTGATGACTGCTTTAACATCTGCTCTGGGAATGTTACCGTTAGCGATCGCACAGGGGGCCGGGAATGAAGTTCTACAACCCCTTGCCATCGTCGTATTAGGAGGACTATTTACCTCTACGGCTTTGACATTATTAGTGATTCCAGCCTTATATGCCCAGTTTGGGAAGTGGTTAATCCCCCGAAAATCCCCCACCTAGGGCTTGCTGAATAACTTGGGGAATAGGGAATTGGGTGTCGGGAATCAGGTGTCGGGTGTCGGGAATCCTCTCCCCTGCTTCCCTATTCCCTATTAAACTCCCCTAAAATATTCTCAGCTGCCCGCTCACAAGCCCCAACTCCTCCCAGTGCGGCGGTCATTTCTTGATAGTCTTGCACCACTTTAGCCCGTCGTTGGTCGTTGAGTAAGAAATCCAACGACTCTTGAACTATGCGCTCTGAAGTGGCTTCTTCTTGTAATAATTCCGGCACAATTTCCCGCATTAATACCAAATTGGTGGGGGACATGAAGGGAATGGAAAAACGGAAAAAGGTACGCGCTAGCCACATGGTAAACCAATGCAGCCGATAAATCACCACTTGGGGAACTTGTAGGAGGGCAATCTCTAAGTTCACGGTGCCGGATTTGGTAATGGCGAGATCGGAGGCGGCGATCGCATCTAAGGTCTGATTTTGCAAAACTTTCAAGTTTAGGTCATATTTTGCCAAGATTTCGCCGATTTTCCCCTCATAAATATTCAACGACAGGGGCAGTAAAAATTGCAGATCGGGGATTTTCTCCTGAAGGTGTTGGGCGGCCTCTAACATCGGGGGAAGCAAAAACTTGATTTCTTGCCAACGGGAGGCTGGGAGGAGCGTCACCACTTTTTGCTCTGGTGTAAAACCAAAGCGTTGGCGGGCTTCTTCCCGACTGGGGGCTTGCTGCATTCGGTCTACAATGGGATGACCGACCCATTGGACATTTGCCCCCTGTTCCCTAAAAAAGTCGGCTTCTTGGGGAAATATGGCCAGAATCCGATCGGTTAAGGTGACAATTTCTTGAGTAGAACGCAGCGTAGGCGCCCAGACCCAACTCTGGGGGGCAATGTAGTAAAAAATAGGGAGATTGGGCAGTTGTTTCCGGGCAACACGGGCGAGGGCAATATTGGGATCGTGGTAATCAATCAAAACTAGGACATCCGGGGGCTGTTTTCGGAAGACCTGTCTAGCCCGTTTTTGCGCCTGTAAGGTGGGTAAAACGAAGGGGATGGACTCGAATAACCCAATGGAGCCGATTTGGGCTGTATTGGCGATAATCTCGGCTCCTGCTTCGGCCATGCGATCGCCTCCCAAGGCCACAATTTCTAAATCCAAACCTCGGTGCTGGGCTTGTTTATACAGGGCTTCGACGAGTAAAGCACCTTGTAAGTCCCCTGAGACTTCCCCGGTACTAATAAAAATACGCATTCTTTTTTATTCACTCTCAACAGAGTGCCGACCTTTAGACCGCCCCGGAATGGGGCCTCGACGCTTGGCACCTGTGGAGAGGTGGAGAAAACGCCGTAAATGTTGGAGATGTTCGTCATCTCCCAGTAAATCCAGTTGCTCAAGGGCTTCGGTCAAGGGCAAGGAGGAACGATAAAGCACCCGGAAAGCTTTCTTGAGTAAGGCAATCTCATCTTTGTTCATGCCCGCCCGTTTCAGACCAATTAAATTAAGCGATCGCACCCGAGACGGATTCCCCTCAATCAGCATATAGGGCGGCACATCCCGGTCTACTCGACTCATCCCCCCCAACATAGCCAATCGCCCAATATGAACAAATTGGTGGATGCCTAACACACCCCCCACCACGACCCGAGATTCAATTTCCACATGACCCGCCAAAGCTACCCCATTGGCAATCACAACATTGTCCCCCAACACACAGTTATGGGCAACATGAACATAGGCCATCAGTAAATTATTATTACCCAGAATCGTTTCCTCGCCCTCGTCGGTCGCTCGATTAATCGTGACATACTCCCGGATTTGGTTGCCGTCGCCAATGCGAACACGACTGGCGGCTCCCTTATACTTTAAATCTTGGGGTTCTAATCCGATGGCGGCTCCCGGAAAAATCCGATTATCTACGCCGATGTTTGTGGGGCCTTCAATCACCACATGAGCGCCGATGTGGGTATGTGCGCCAATCGTCACCTGTTCCCCAATCACGGCATAGGGACCAACTCGAACGGTAGGATGCAGTTCTGCTTGGGGATGAATAACAGCAGTGGGATGAATTAGTGTTTTCAACGGGACAACTCCGGCAATCTCACGTCACCAAATGATTTAGGAGAAATGACAAATTATACAAATTATGAAGATATCTTGACACAAGCCGGGCAACAAAAGCGGGAAATTGAGAAAATTTTCCCAGATTGTAGGGGCGCAACGCTTGCGCCCTTGGGTAAGGCTTGCGCCCTTGGGTAAGGCTTGCGCCCTTGGGTAAGGCTTGCGCCCTTGGGTAAGGCTTGCGCCCTTGGGTAAGGCTTGCGCCCTTGGGTCTTAATCAATTAAGGAGAACATCATCTCCGCTTCCGCACAAACCTGACCTTCTACTTCGGCCCGGCCGTACATTTTGCCAAAACGACCCCCTCGGACGCGCAAGAGTTCCACAGTCATCACTAATTGATCGCCGGGGACCACCGGACGGCGAAAACGGACTTTATCCATGCCCGCGAACACAAATAAGCCCCCCGGATGACTGGGCAGTTGGGTTAATACTACGCCCCCCACTTGAGCCATGGCTTCGACAATCAACACCCCCGGCATAATTGGACGATCGGGGAAGTGACCTTGAAAGTGGGGTTCATTAATACTAACGTTCTTAATCCCGATGGCTTGTTTGCCGGGGATATACTCAATAATGCGATCCACCAAGGCGAAGGGGTAACGATGGGGCAGGAGTTGGCGAATTTCTTCCACTTCGATGGTGGTAGGGGTTGGATCTTCAACCGGGGCGGTTTCCACAGCAGGAATAGGAGCAGTTTTCTTTTCTTCGGTGGTTAGGATGGTCATGGGTAATTGTGAATAGGTAATCGGTAAAGCCTTCAGCCCTCGGCGAGGAGGGCTTGAGCCAGTTGAATATGCAATTTATGACTTGCCTTATAAGCCAAAATATGAGCTTGGGGAAATAAGCCCAATAAACTTAAGTCTCCCACTAAATCTAAAAGTTTATGACGTGCGGGTTCATTTGCAAATCGTAAGGGGGGATTTAACCAGCCTGTTTCGTCACAAACGAGGGCATTTTCTAAAGTACCCCCTTTGATTAATCCGGCTTGGCGCAATTGTTCCACCTGATCGGCAAAGCCAAAAGTCCGGGCCGGTGCGATCGCCTCCTCAAACCGTTCTTGCTCCGGACTCCAGCTATACCATTGATTGCCAATGGCCGAGTAGGTGAAATCAATCCCATAGGTCAAGCGCAAACGGGGGGCCGGGAGTGCCGTGACAAAGGCCTCCCCTTCTTGTACCGTAATGGGTTGCTTCACCACTAGGGGGCTGGGGGTTTCCGCTTCCGGTAACTCCTGTAATCCCACTTGTGCGATCGCCTTGACCCACTCCCCCGCCGACCCATCCAATAACGGCACCTCCCCCCCATCGATCTCAATCCGTGCGTGATCCACCCCACAGCCCGCCAAAGCCGCCAAGAGATGCTCCACCGTCCGCACCTTCGCCATCCCTTGACCCAACTCCGTCGAGAGACTCGTTTGACACACTGCCCCCACCGTAGCCCGAATCACAGGCTGTTCCGGCAGATCCACCCGCACAAAATACCGCCCCCCCCTTTGAGCCGGACAGACCCGCACCCCAATCCTTTGACCACTGTGCAGACCCACCCCCCCACAGGAGAAAGCCTCTCGAATCGTCCTTTGAACCATTAGAACCGTTCCCCAATACCGAAATGCAAACGACTATCCCCCTGATCATTAAACCCATAATCCACCCGAATCGGACCCAGAGGCGATTGAATCCGCACCCCGACCCCATACCCCAAACCACTCCCCGGCTTATTGCGCACCCGTGCCGGATTCCCCGGAACAGACGACCCACTGCCCAAATCCGTCCCATAGTCCACAAACAACGTCCCCCCAATAAACGACAAAATGGGGAAACGATACTCCGCCGTCAACTGCAAATAAGAGCGACCACTGCCCACATTGCCCTCTTCATAACCCCGGACCGAATTCGCCCCCCCAATACTAAAGGCCTCATAGGGCGGTAAATCCCCTAAAACCGTTCCCGCTTGGATATTAAAAGCCAACGTTTGGGGTGCATCAGGATCTCGGCTTAAATTAAACCAATCCACCGGGATATAGCGGCTATAACTTCCTCGTAAACGATTAAAGAAAATCTGACCCGACCCAATAGGAATCGTTTGATCCATCCCTAAACGAATCAAACTCCCCGAAGTCGGCTGTAAGGGATTATTCCGGCGGTCATAAATTGCCCCCAACTGCAACGCCACAATCGTATCCCGACCACTCGGCGAGAAGGACAACAAATTACCCAAACTATCCACCGGACTGATATCCGCATTGCCATCTTGGATAGAAACCGCCTGATATTGGAAACCCGCCGAAAGCGTCCAGTCCGCCCGAGTAAAAGGATCCGGAGCCAAAGGACGAACAAAATTCACCCCGCCCCCCGTCCGTACCACCCGAGGGCGGTCATTGTTCGGTAAACGAATTTCGGGATCTCCCCCATCAAAAATCAAGGAAATCGTCCGCCGACGGAACGCATTCACCGTGTAAGACGTGCGATAAGGATCCCCCGCAATCCACGGATCCGTAAAAGCCACATCAAACAAGAACTCCCGCGTCCCAATTTGCAACTCCGCCGTTAAATCTTGATTATTGCCCCCCACATTGCGCTGTTGATAACTCCCCGTCCCGAAGAAGCCACTGGCGGAACTAATCCCCACCCCAGCCGCCACAGATCCGGTATTACCTTCTTGCACTTCCACATTGACAATCACCTGACTCGGATCAGTCCCCGGCTCAAAATTCAAGCGCGCATCTTGGAATAAGCCCAAGCCAAACACCCGTTGTAAATCCGCCTGAGCCATATCACGCTGGAAGATCCCCCCAGCGGCCATCTGCATTTCTCGGGTGACAATAAAGGGACGAGTCCGGCCGCTCACCTCTTCCCCTTCCTCGTTCAAAAACCGAACTTGTACATCTTCAATCAGCCCTTCAGCCACCTGCAATGTCACCACCCCATCACGAGACACTTGGGGACTGCCCAACACTTGGGCCAAATCATAACCATTGCTTTGATACCACTGATTCAGTGCCATCACATTTTCTTGCAAGGTGCGCAGATTGAGAGTCTCCCCATACTGACCGCCAAAAATCTCATCAACCACCTCTGGGGGAACCGCTCGCTGTTGGGCCCCTTCTGGTAGGGTTTGTAACACCACTTGCCGCAAGACTGGGTTCACGTCCACCTGAAAGGTAATCCGTACCCCTAGGGGCGTATCTTCAGGAACCTGAGTCACATTGGCGAAAAACCCCGTGGCAAAGACCGCGTTCACATCTTCTTGCAGTTGAGAACGGGTCGTAGTTCGACCGGGCTGGGTGCGAATGGCGTTATACACCACATCTTCCAGTTCAGGGGTCAGGTTATCCCCCGCGACTACCACCTCCGCCACTAATACCCTCGGTTCTCCTTCAGCCGGGGGGGCGGCTGGAGGTGGTTGGTCGAGGGGAGAAGGGGGTAATTGGGCTAAGTCCAAGGCGGTGGGTGCTGTCACGGCGGCGGGGGGAATCATCATCTCCCCGGCTATGATGGTTTCCCCACGGTCCTCGGTGGGGGACATCTCCCCCTGTACCCTGGTCTCGGAACTCTGGGGTTCCCCCGGTTGCTCACTGACTTCCGTTTGGGCTAGCTCCCCGTTGTCTTGTTCCAAACCCTGGGGGGCGCGGTTGTTGGCGAGGGAAGCCGGAATCGGTAGGGTGGCGGCAGCAACCGAGAGGGGGGTTTCCTCGGGGGACTCCTGAGAGAGCAACTGATGAGATAGAAGCTCATCCCAGATGCCCACAGACTGCTCTGGATTCCCCCAGTTTGGGGTTTCACTCAGAGGGGCCCCATTGACATCGGTGAGGGGCGAAGCCACGGAAACGAGGGATGACCAATCCAAGGACTCTAGGGCAACCATTGAGGGACTATCGGCTTGGGTCAGGGAATCTGGATTCCCCTCGGTCCAAGTGGCTACTTCCCCCAAAGCAGTACGCGCTAAACCCAAGGGGGCTGACGTTGTTAGAAAAACAACTAAAAGAGGAGATAAGCGCATATTTTTAAATGTTTTCAGCACTTCCACACACCAACTAACGTGATTTTGCAAGATTTACGGACAATTGGCTTGAACGGCCGCTAGCACCCGTTCCTGAATTTGTTGATAGGCCGCTTCCACTTGCCCGAGATCGTGACGGAATCGATCTTTATCCATCACCCGTTTATTGGGGTCGGTTTCTTGTTGATCCCATAAACGACAAGTATCTGGGCTGATTTCATCGGCCAGCAACAATTGATCGGTAGAATCGAGTCCAAACTCTAGTTTGAAGTCAACTAGCTGAATTCGACAACCCTTAAAGAACTGAGTTAAGTGTTCATTGACTTGTAACGCTTTGTCAATCAATTGTTCCACCTGTTCGGGTGTAGCCAGTTCCATCACTTGCAGACGTTCTAGGGTGAGTAGAGGGTCCCCGAGTTCATCTTTCTTATAATAAAATTCCACCAAGGGGGTGGGGAGAATCTTGCCGAGGGGGAGTCCGGTTTGTTTACACAAACTCCCGGCGGCGATGTTGCGGACGACTACTTCAAGGGGGAGAATTTTAACCGCCCGCACGCGCATCTGATTGGGGGTGGGCTGGTCGATGTAGTGGGTGGCAATCCCTTTGCTTTCTAGGTATTGGAAGAGGGCGGCGGATACGGTGCAGTTGATTTCTCCTTTGCCGAGGATTTGCCCCCGTTTTTGGGCGTTAAAGGCGGTGGCATCATCTTTGAAGTAGGAGATAAGGATATTGGGGTCGTCGGTGGGATAGAGGATTTTGGCTTTCCCTTCATACAGTTGTTCTTTAGGGGCTTGAGACATAGTTTCTCCTCGCTCATGGCAGATGGGGAATCTGGGTTAGGGAACTTCGGTTTTTGCTGGGTAGCAACTGGGTTCGGTGGATTCCCCGAATTGAATCCCCTCTAAACATAGATTTATCGGAAGATCGTGTCAAGACAGAGGGGACTTCTCCCACAACCGGGAAACAGAATCAACTGGAAGTTTGTCGATACAATGAGTAAGTAGGGTCTGCTGAATAAGCCCAACGCTAGACTCAACAAGGGAATAGGGAATAGGGAATAGGTAATAGGGAATAATTCTTGATTCCCCGATGCCCGACTCCCGACTCCCGCAAATCCCCGGATTCCCGACTCCCGAGTTATTCAGCAAGCCCTAAGTAGTGCTGAATGTTCCCCAATGGTCTATAAGTGGTAGCGCAATGTCTAATTCCCATCCTCCTAATCCCTCAAATCCTGATCAACCTACGAATAAAGAGCAGTTTTTATATCCTCGGAGTTCTTATCATGGCAAGTTTACACCGGAACGGTTAGTGTTTAATGCGAATTTGCAGGAGTTTGCCCAACGGGTGAATTTTATTTGCAATCTGGAAACGGCGGGTAAGATTTCGACCGAGGAAGCCTATCAACGGATTAAGGATTTATGGAAGGAACTGCGGCAAAGTAAACGGGAGTTAGGGATTGGTGATAATTCCTGACCTCCTCCCAACGCTGACTGTGATGGAAGCTTAACGGTGGGAGTGTCAACGTGCTGAAATATTGCTTTGTTCTGTTTTTATCCTGTGCGATCGCCTTTGGGGTAGCAGCTACCTTGTCTCTGCCTCTCTCCTTGCCTTGGAGTCCTCAGCCTACCCTCGCCAAAAGCCCCTCCCCTTCCCCCCTAGAAACCGTCACCCTCCAACTCAAATGGCGGCATCAGTTCCAGTTTGCGGGCTACTACGCCGCCAAAGCCCAAGGCTATTATGAACAAGCGGGGCTAGATGTCCAGATGCGAGAAATCCCGGAGAATGGCTCCCCCGTCGAAGCCGTCCTAAAAGGAGAGGCAGAATTCGGCGTAGCTGGCTCTGATTTAGTCCTCCTACGCAATCAAGGCCATCCCGTTGTCGCCCTCGCCGCCATTTACCAACATTCCCCCTCCGTAATCATTGCCCGTCGTCAACCCAACTTAGATCATATTCATGATCTCGTCGAAAAACGAGTCATGATTGAGGATCATGCCGCCGAACTCATCGCCTATTTAAAATCTGAAGGGATTGCACTAGACCAACTCATTCAAGTTCCCCATAGTTTCACCCCCCTTTCCTTAATTAACAGGCGCGTCGATGCTATGTCCGGGTCGTCTACTGATGAACCTTTTTTTTTAAACCAAGTAAATATCCCCCACATTATCTTTAATCCTCGGGTGGGAGGAATTGACTTTTATGGTGATACCTTATTTACCACGGAAGCCCAAATTAAACGCTATCCCCAGCGCGTGAAAGCCTTCCTGAATGCTTCTTTAAAAGGCTGGGAATATGCCCTCGAACACCCCGAGGAAATTATTGAGTTAATCTATACAGAATATAGTCCCCGCCACAGTCGAGCGCATTTGAGGTATGAAGCTGAAGCAAGTAAGCGCCTTATCCTCTCCGATGTCGTAGAAATTGGCTATATGAACCCCGGACGCTGGCACTATATCCTGAAAGTTTATCATGATCTCGGATTTGGCAAGGGCTATAGCTCACTCGCCGGATTTATCTATGAACGCTATCCTCAACCGAATCTCACCTGGGTTTATTTAGTTTTCATTACTATTTTGAGCATTTTAGGTTTTGTTTCTTGGATTGCCCTACGCTTCTATCAACTCAACAATCGCATTCGACAGGAAGTAAACGAACGAATGGAAACGGAGCGTAGTTTACGCGCTTTAGAAAAAAGATATCGTTTCTTGGTTGAAAGTTCTCCTTTCCCCATTGTGATTTCTGAGTTTGAAACCGGGAAAATTTGTTATATTAATCCTAAAGCTGCTCAAACTTTTAAAGTCAAACCTAATCGAGCTATTGGTCATTTAACACAAAATTTCTATGTCTACCCTGAAGACCGAAATTGCATCCTTAAAAGTTTAAAAAAGCAGGGATTTATACAAGATTTTGAAACAAAGCTATTCGACTCAAAAAGAAAATTTTTTTGGGCAAATATATCAGGCACTTTAATCAATTTTGATGGCAATCTTTGCCTTTTTATTACCTTAATTGATATTACCCAACGCAAGCAACTAGAGGAACAATTATCGCGACTCGCCATGACAGATGAACTGACTGGACTTTATAACCGTCGCTATTTTTTCCAACGGGGTAGAGAAGAACTGAATAATGCCGTTGATGATGTCTCTCTCCTCGTAATAGATATTGACTTTTTCAAAAAAGTCAATGACACTTTTGGTCATGATGTCGGCGATTTAGTCTTACAATCTGTGGCTGAGTTGCTCAAATCTCAAGCCACACCTTATGATCTTTTAGGCAGATTAGGGGGGGAAGAATTTGCCCTTTTACTGCCACACACTAGACTACAAGAGGCGACCTATCGGGCTAAAAATATTTGTGAGATCATTGCCCAAGAAAAAATTTCAGTACATTGTAATTCTATCCAGATTACGGTGAGTATTGGAGTGGCTACGACTTCTCCTCACGATTTAGATATTCGCAAACTCTTTAAAGGAGCGGATCTGGCTTTGTATGAAGCCAAAAACTCAGGGCGGAATTGTGTGGTTCAATTATCGCGAGTGGAGAGTCCAGATTGAATGGCCGTAATCAGATCCTCACTATTCCAGGGTTTCGCAAGGTAGGAGTGTAATTCTGCTTGTTCACAGGCCCGTTCAATGGCACTTTGATCGGCTTGCCCTGTGAGTAAAATTTTAACGACTTTGGGATACTTTTCATGAACTTGAATCAAGAATTCATCCCCTTTAATCCCGGGCATTAGCCAATCAGAAACAATTACAATAACATCTACTCCGTCACTACGATATTCTTCTATGATTTCTAAGGCTTCGTTCGCACTCTCCGCCATTTCGTATAGGTAACGATCTTGAAAAGCACTTTTGAGTTGGATTTTTAAACTGTTTAAAACAACAGCTTCGTCATCAACACATAGAATAATCGGTTTAGTCATGAGCAGGAACACTCCCTAGGAATCAGCGTGAATCGGCAAGGTAATAATAAACTCCGTACCCTCCCCTAGGTTGGAAACAAAACTCAGGTGTCCGTGATGATTGTCCTCAATAATTTGTTTGACGATGGACAAACCAATCCCTGTCCCTTTCCCTAAAGGCTTGGTGGTGAATAAATATTCTAACGCTTTTTGCTGCACTTCCTCGGACATTCCCCCCGCATTGTCCTTAATCCGGATCTCCAGTAGGCTGGTGTCAGGATGTAAAGCTGTGCTGATCAGGATTTCGTCCTGACTAGCAGTGTATTCCCCGGATGTTTTGTTCTGATTGCGTTCGTCAAAGGCATCAATCGCGTTGGCGAGTAAGTTCATAAAGACTTGATTAATTTGACTGGGAAAGCAACTAATACTAGCGTTCTCGCAAAGATTTTGAGTAATCAAAATTTCTGGACGTTTTGGAGTGCCTTTAATTCTATTCTTTAGGATAGAAAGCGTACTATCTAGCCCTTTATTAACATCAAATTTTACTTTTTGCTGTTTATAATCTGAACGGGAAAAAATGCGCATAGAAGAACTAATATGTTCGAGCAGTTTCGCTCCTTGCTGCATGGAGTGAATCAGTTCTGGTAAATCTTCACTAATATAATCTAAGTCAATTTCTTCAATATAATCCCGAATTTCAGAAATGGGGTCTGGGTAATTTTTTTGATAAAGTTGAAAGAGAGCTAGTAAATCAGAACAATAGTTTTTGATATAAAATAAATTGCCAGTAATACTGGAAATGGGATTATTAATTTCATGGGCAACTCCGGCGACTAATTGCCCCAGACTGGACATTTTTTCCTGTTGAATGAGTTGGACTTGGGTGGTGGTTAAAATTTTCTCTTTTTCTTGTAGTTTTTCAATTAAATAAGCTTGTTCGCCGTTCAGTTTTTCTAAGGTTTGATTCATTTTGGTCAGTTGCTGGTTTTGCTGAATCAGCTTTTCATCTTGCCAGTATCGACTAAGGGCTTCTTGTACGGTGAGAATTAGGTCGGCGGTTTCCCACGGTTTGGACATATAGCGATATAAATTGGCATACTGAATGGCATAGGCAACTCCTTCTAGATTTGCTTGACCTGTTAACATAATTTTGCGGGTGCGGGGGGATAAATCATGGATTTTATGGAGGAGTTTATCCCCGGTAATATCGGGCATGGTGTAGTCACAAATCACGAGAGGAATGGTATGTTTATCCTCTAGTAGTTCTGTGACTACTTCAAGGGCTTCTGTCCCGGATTCAGCCGTTTCAATGAAGTAATCCTGATTGAGTGACTTCTTGAGTTGAATCCTTAAACTATCTACAATAGTGTGATCATCATCAATACAGAGGATTACAGGTTTAGGCATAGGATTATTCTCCTGGCTCAAGGGGAATCATCACTTGAAATGTGGTGTTTCCCGGAACTGAGGTGACTTTAATCATTCCTTGGTGTTTGTCTATGATCTTTTTAACAATGTCTAAGCCTAATCCACTGCCTTCTCCGGAGGATTTGGTGGTGAAAAAGGGCTGGAAGATTTTCTCTTGGATTTCTGGGGGGATGCCTTGGCCGTTGTCGGTAATGTTGACTTGAATATGGCGATCGCGCACTCCTACCTCTAGGGTCAGGATTCCCTTATACCCCATCGCTTGCAGGGCATTGTGAATCAGGTTAGTCCAGACTTGATTCAATTCGTCGGGATAACAGAGAATCTCGGGAACTTGTTCGTATTTCTGCACGACTTCCACCCCATGTTTTAACTGATTGTGATAAAGGGTGAGGACGGTATCTAAACCATCAATAATATTGGCTTTTAGCAGTTCCCCTTTATAGTCATGGCGGGCATAGGTTTTGAGAGCAAAAACGATTTTAGCCGCCCGTTCGGTTGCCGTGACAATGGTTTGGGTGCTGCGTTGTAAGCTCGAAAATTGATAGGACATTTGCAGGAGATGATCCTGTTGGGGATCTTTCAACATCTCAATGAAGGGGTCGATATTTTCGTAAATCCCAATATCTACTAAAGTGTCAGAAATACTATCACTGTTGGGAATATTATGCTCGTCCAGTTGTGCCATCAGTTTACGTCGGATTTGGCGTTTTTCTTTACTGGTGATGGCAAGAGGTTGTTGAGTGGTTTGTTCGAGGAGTTGTAAAAACTGTTTTTGATGATCTGGACTCAAGTTTTGGAAAAATTGGGGAATGTCTAGTAGGTGAGTTTTGAGGAAATCATCAATGTTTTCAATGGAGGAACGAATGGCACCAAGGGGGGTATTAATCTCATGGGCAATCCCAGCGACTAATTGACCCAATGCGGCCATTTTTTCTGATTGAACCAGTTGGGCTTGCGTGTTTTGCAGGTTGGTTAAGGTAATACTCAGTTCTTCTTTTTGTTCGCCTAGTTGTTGGTTGACTTGTCGCAAATCTTGAAACTGTTGGGCGAGTTTATCGGCCATGTCTTGGAAGTTTGTCCCCAAGGAGGCAATTTCCACTACAGGACTTTGAGGTAAGCTGAAACCTTGATTCGAGGCGAGTTTGTCGGGGAGGTTAGATGTTTCGGTGGCGAGATGGCTGAGGGGCTTAACTAGGGTGCGACTGACGAGGGCGGACATGAGTAGGGCGATCGCAAAAATGCCCAACAACACGCCCAAACTTACCAGATACTGGTATTGCAACCCATCAATATAACTGCGCGCTGGGACAAAGGTAAACAACGTCCAAGGAATATCTTCCCGGATTTGCATTCGTTTGAAATAAAAGGACTGAGCATTCCGCGCCATAATGGGTAACTGTTGTTTTGTTAACCACTGGGAGAGTCCAGACTCTAAGCTAATAATTTCCCCCTCATCTAGTGCCACTAATGTCTCATCTTCGGGGTAAGAAGCAATCACTTCTCCCGTCGGTTTACGCAAAATAAACTGAATCACATCACTCGCTAAGACACTATTCAGTTGTTCCCCTAGGGTTTCTTGGTCAACAATCCCTACTACACAGGAATTCGCGGCTGATCCCTGATGAGCTACCTTGATGAACAATTCCAAAGTATCTGGGTTAAATCGAATATTGGGTAACGTGGCACAATTTAAAGCTCCTTCCCCATTATTGACCACTTCAATGGCTTTAAAGTCGGCATAATAAGGGCTAGTGAGATCAGAACTTGCCCCATTTTCAGCATTGTTTAACACAACCCCTAAAATTTCTGATTTTGTCTCATACCAATCAAAAATCAAGTTCGAGATCACGACCTTTTGGGTATCAATTCGATCTTGAACATTTTCCTGCATAGATTGGTAAGTATTATCGGCTGTCCAAGTGATTAACAGTAAGGCGGGAACAACCACAAACGCGAATAACAAATTAAACAGGACGTTCTGGAACGATAAGTCATATCTGCCCGAAGAGACAATCTTTTTCTTATCCAGTGCTTCAATGGCATTAATAATAAAAATGGCAACTAAAGCATTAAATATCCCATTAAGCGGTTGTTTGAACAAAATCATCAAAGCGGAAATCGTCCCCAGACCCATTACAATGCGGTAAAATAACCACACTAAGGGCATCCCGATCAACAGCCAGTACAAACCCGTTAATGTGAGTAGGTTCTGTTTATTGCGCTGCCAAAAGTAACCCACTATCACCGTTTCTAACGTGAAAATAATCACCGCGTAGGGATGACCCCACGCGACCCATGTTTTGAGACTCACAAGAAAGCCAACCACTCCCCCAATGGGTAATCCAAACAGCCAAATAATCAGCCAAACGGCAACACTTCCGAAAAGAAAATCAATGCTTAAAAATAAGTTAATTTTTAATAAATCATTGCCTAAGTATGCTGCCAAGGTCAACAGAAATAAAATAGGCAGTAAATAAGGCTTGGGGAAAATGGATTTAAAACTTGGGCGAAAAGTTTTGTTGTTCATCACTTAACTTATTTTTGAACGAATTAAGACTAACTAAACCTAGATGCCCCTGAGTAAAATTGGTTGCCTTTGATTCTAACAATAATAGCCAGTTGATCTCTAAAAAACTGAAGTTATCGCTCACAAAAATGTCCTTAAAGGATGAAAATAACAAAGCTTGATGCGCTAATAGATCAACATTTGGAATCTATCTTTAATTTCATCTTTTCAGAGAAAACCCTTGAGATTTACTTCAGATTAATGCAAAAAAGCTCCCCGGAAGTCAGCTGCTCCAGACTGTCGTAAAACTTAGGGACAAATTAGGGACAAATAAACTGAGAATATCAGCTTATTGTATCACCTTTTTCTGTGCCACATTTTTAAATTAATCTTTTCTTGATTCTATCTTGGGGTTAATCCCAAATTCTTTCCGGAGGACAACACCCGATCCTAGTATTAAACTGAGATAGTTGTCAACTGATATGTTACTAAATATTTATAATTTGAAACAAAAATTAATAAAATAAATTCAAAGAATATTGATGATTGGCTATGGCGGATTTGTACAACTTCTTGAACAAAGGAATCTAAGGGATTCTAGGCAGAAACCCAATTTCCCTATCTCCTAGTATGAGGAGAGAAACTGGGTTTCTATAGGGATTAATCTTGAGAAAAATTAGTGATTAATGTTTGCCATTGACATAATAATCCCGTGTCCCTTTGGCATCTAAGGCTTCTCCTAAGCGGTTAATGGCGTGAACATAGGCAGCGGTGCGCATAGAAGTCCCTAATTCTTGGCAAATTTGCCAAGTGGCTTCGGTTTCTTCGATCATTTTTTCTTTCAGACGTTCTTGAACTTCCGTCGCTGACCAATATAAGCCACTGCGGTTTTGCACCCACTCGAAGTAACTCACCGTCACGCCTCCAGCATTGACTAAAATATCCGGGAAGACTTGAATTCCTTTTTGTGCCAGAATTTGATCGGCGGCGGAAGTCGTCGGGCCATTGGCGACTTCAAAGATATATTTAGCCTGAATTTGCTCGGCGTTGGCGGCGGTGATTTGGTTTTCTAAGGCGGCTGGAATTAAGACATCAACATTAAGGGTTAAGAGTTCCTCGTTGGTGATGGCGGCGTGTTCATCGATACTACAGACGGTATCTTGACAATAAAAATTCGTGAGACTTTGATGATCTTCTTTATAGCGGCGAATGGTGGGAATATCTAAGCCTTTTTGGCGATACATTCCCCCTTGGGAGTCACTGACGGCAACGACTTTGTAGCCTGCTTTGGCTAATAATTCGGCTAGAATTCCCCCGACGTTGCCAAATCCTTGAACGGCGACGGTGGTATTACTGGGGACTTGATCGAATTTAGGTAGGATGGTTTGAATGCTATAAAAGGCACCTAAAGCGGTGGCACTTTCTCGGCCCTGACTGCCTCCCATCATGAGGGGTTTTCCGGTGACGACGGCGGGGCAAACTTGGCGTTTAATAATGGAGTATTGATCCATCATCCACCCCATGATCATGGAGTTGGTGTAAACGTCGGGGGCGAGAATGTCAATGTCGGGGCCAATAAAATCGGCGATCGCATCAATATATCCCCGACTCAAACGTTCCAACTCATGACGGGATAACTCCTTGGGATTTAGTGTCACCCCTCCCTTAGCCCCCCCAAAAGGTAAATTTAACAATGCGCACTTAAAGGTCATCCAAAAGGCTAAAGATTGCACTTCATCAAGGGACACATTGGGATGGAAACGCACTCCCCCCTTACCGGGGCCGCGAGTGTCATCATAGCGCACCCGGTAGCCTTGGAACACGCGCAAAGACCCATTATCCATTCGTACCGGAATCGACACACTTAAGCTCGCTTTAGGGGATTTTAAGCGGCAGAGTGCATCTTCGGAAACTGTGACATATTTTAATGCTTCTTCTAAGCGGCTACTAGCATCTGCCAAGAGGGATACTATAGGTTTATTCGTTGCTAATTCAATGGTCATAACTACCTCTATTTGTAAATGTCAATATCAAATGTCTATACTTTTGTAACAAATAGATATCACGTATTTTCTCCCCAACAATTAGGATAATTACCTAATATTAAAAGCAGTCTAATCAAGGTTACGAATTCTTTAGTCTTTTCTTAACTACAATGTAGCATTCCTTACCTATTTTCTATTGACTAAATGATGTAATAAAAAACACCATGACACACCCTCGCCACTCACCTCAGCAAGTTGCTATAGTGCAAGGATATCTCTTGCAATCCCTAGGGCTTGCTGAGAAAGTTTGCTTGTAGGGGAGTCAGGAATACTTAATAATTATTAATTATTCGTTCTCCCAATTCTGCTACGGGTGCATTGGTTGGGGTGCAGTGATTGCCGACCTCCCATCTGCATCTCAAAGAACTGAAAATCTGTTGTGCTGCCTACTTTTTAGTAAAACACAATAAAACAGTATAATTGGCTACATCTTAATATTTATTTACAATTTGCCAAGGAACGGAAATTTTTCTGTCCCCTAGTCCTTTTGCCCAAGAATAAGGTGAGAATAGAAAAAAGCAACCGAGTTGGTGACATCTTTTTCTGAACCGCTTTCTGGATTCAAGCTAAGTAGAAATGCTTAATCTTATCTCAGAATATCGGGGTGCATTAACCGTTGCATTAGGTTATCCGCACGATGGTTATATTTATCGGAGTTTTAGCCGCGCTTTCGGCCGCCGCGGCCGCCGGACTCAGAATTGGTCTGCCTTTACTGCTAATTGGTTTATTGCGCACCGAGGAACTTTGGGACAATATGCCCATTTTATCGGCGATTGACCCGGCGGTTGTGTTTGGGGTCTTAACCAGTTGGTCTTTATTTGAATTATTCGGGTCGAAAAAACTGCTCGGACAACGGGTCTTACAACTCATTCAACTGGGATTTAGTCCTATTGTTGGGGGATTGATGGCGGTGACGGTTATGAAGTTAACCCCCTTAGATGTTGATATCTTATGGTTGATTGGGATTTTGGGCGGATTATTTGCCTTTGTGTTGAAATTAGTCCAAGTGGGTTGGTTTTTCCGTCTGCGGGGTTTGCCTGTGTGGGTGGCACTATTAGAGGATTTATTATCGATTTTTTTGGTTATTTTTGCGCTGAATGCACCCCAACAAGGGGGATTAATTGCTATGTTTCTCTTGTGGTTATGTGTGCGAAGTTCTAGCACTTGGTATCGTTGGTATCGTAGTCAGGGAGAAGAGCGACCGTTACCTTAGTTCATCAAATAGCAGAAGGTGGGGAGAAATTTAGATTACAATTTGTGGCAATAACAAGATGATGGATGATCTGACTTGGGTCAGTGTATTAATTGTTTTAAGGCAAAAAATCAACTATTATGGCGAGTATACAGCATTTTCTCCCTAAGCTAGAGAAATCCCCCGATGCAATTATGGAATATTGGCTAACTGAGACGGAACAACAAAGCAAGCTTTTACAAGCGGTTCTCGATCCCCACAATTTTAAGATTCTTTACGCGAATGATCAATTCTGTTATTGGAGTGGCATCGCGGAGGAGGGGGGGGATTTTCGAGATCAAGACTTTTGCCTGTTTGATTTGTTTGCGGATTTTGAGATAGAAACCCAACAAGCATTATACCGTCGTCATATTTTCCCCTTAATTTTGCGGGATATTTATGGCATTGAACCCCCTCAATGGCGATTATCGGATGAGCCTCATGTGGTGACGTTTTACAATGAGGTGACGGAGGAAAAGCACTATATTCAGTTTTGGTTGCGTTCGGAACATTTACGGGTTGAACGGATTGATCCGGAGTTGGATGAGTTTGGGGAAATTGACTGGGAAAATCAGGTTTCTTTGCCGTCTCAGTTGTTAGAAGAACGGATTCAATGGTCTAATTATCGGGTGCGGGGACAATTGTTGTGGGAAGGGTTTGAGATTACCCGTCAGGAAACGATTAGGCGGTTAATGGATTTGTTGATCTCCTGTGAGTCGATGTTTGAACAGGATACATTTTGTGCCTTTGGGGATCAAATGCGATCGCTCTTCCACGCGGAAACCTTGGCAATTTTGAGTCTACAACAGGGACAAGTGCAGTTTTTGATCTGTAATCGGAAGCAACTGGATACCCATGATTTCGACAGTTTGGATGATTTCCCCGGCTCCCATTTTCTGCGCGCAGCAGAAGGGAATCGGGTGTGGAATGTCCCTAATTTGGAGCAAGATCATCCCACTGTATTAGAGGAATATTTACTAGACAAGGGATGTGGTTCCTTGTTGCTCATTCCCCTGCGTTTACCCTTGTCGGAGATGGAGGAGGGGAAAGCGGGACAATTATTAGGGGTGGTGGCGATGGGAAGTCAACGCGCTAATAATTTTGAGCAAATTGACGCTTGTCATGCGGAGGAGTTGATTCCTGCCTTGCGGATGGCCCTGCGTGAGGCGACGGGAGAGAAATTGGCTCGTGTTCATCCTTCGGTAGAATGGCGGTTTCGTCAGGAAGCGGAACGCCGGAGTTTAGGCATGGCTTCAGAACCGATTGTTTTTGCTCAGGTGTATCCTTTGTATGGGATGTCGGATATTCGGGGATCTTCTCAGGAACGCAAT
Source organism: Spirulina subsalsa FACHB-351 (assembly GCF_026130165.1). Lineage (GTDB taxonomy): Bacteria > Cyanobacteriota > Cyanobacteriia > Cyanobacteriales > Spirulinaceae > Spirulina_A > Spirulina_A subsalsa_A. The sequence continues at coordinate 46,915 of NZ_JAIHOM010000030.1, forward strand.
CGAGCGATTCAAGAGGATTTAGTGGCTCAATTTCAGTCGGCGCTGGAGTTGGTGGAGTCGGCACTGGAGTTTAAGGCGATCGCCTTTTTAGAACAATTAAAGCTGGATTTGTTGGCTTATCTGGAACGGCTTCAAGGGGGAATCCAAGTAGAGGATGAAACCACGGCCTTACAGTATTTGCGCCAACATATTGAGGTTTATTTTGATTATTTCCGCCAATGTGGGGAAAAGACAGAACGCCAAGTGAGGGAGTATCTGGAGGCTTGCGGGAATGAACACCATTGTATTTATACCTCCCGCGATCGCTACGACCAACAGATTAATCAACTCAACCACCACCTACGGGAAACTTGGGACAAATGGCAAAGCCGAATGCAGGACATTTTCCCCCACTACTGCGATTTACAAGTCAGTGATGGCATTGATCACATGGTGTATGTGGGATCGAGTATTCATGAGGGGTTTTCTCCCTTCCACCTGCACAGTTTACGCTACGAGCAACTGCGGGCCCTCTGTGATTGTGACTCACAGAAATCTATTGTCTTAAACAAATCGGCCGGGAATATATGGGGAAAATGGCGCAACTGTCCCCCAACTGTGATGAGCGGGTACAATATACCCTATTTTGTGCCGATGAAACCTACCACCTCACCCAACTGCGGAAATTTTTTCATCCTCCCGAATGTCTGGGAATGGAATATCTCTGGTTTCGTTTCCTGCAAAATAAGATCCGACAAGAAGAGCAACCCCTGTTATTATTTGCCATCCAAGTCTTTTTAAAAGGTTGGAGTTTAACCTACTACCAGCAACTGATCCGGGAGTGTTGTCATCACCAATTCAGGCAAGTTTTAACCGGATTTCTGCCCCAAGAGTCCTTTTATCACATCACTGGGATAACACGCTATAAACAGCAGGGGGAGCGATTCCAGGACTTACCCCGCTTGATCGCGATTATGACCGATCTGTTAGCCTTAATGCAGTGGACTCCTCATCCGGTTTTAGCGATCGCCGAACAAATGACAGGCTACCTGACACCTCGGCAAAAACAAGAACTTCAGGCTGAATTAAACCTCCCCCAATACCATCAAGAACGCTGGCAGCGAATGGGTTTCTTATTGAGTCAAGAAAAGAGTGGAATTCTCCTCAACATAACCCAACCTAAAGTCAGCAGGGGTCGCCCGTTATACCCGTAGGGTTAGCGGGGGAGAACCTCACATTTTACCGATCATGTTTTCTTGAAAGCCCCGATACTTTAGGACGGGGATGAAAAGAAAAACAGTATGTAACCCGCGAAGCGTCAGCACTTAATGAGCCTTGCCAGTTTTATTAAGTGTGTTATAATG
>NZ_JAIHOM010000264.1 GCF_026130165.1 Spirulina subsalsa FACHB-351
ACGAGTTAGAAGGAGTAGAAGAACAGCTAGGAGTGAGTATAATTCAATTAGTCGTGGAAGAAGAGAGCCAAGCCATGGAACTGGCTCAAAAGCTGATTCAACAAGCTCAAGAGGTATTACCCACAAGTGTCATTCAACGAGATATTATTGACTTAATCGAAACGATAGTTGTTTACAAATTACCCCAACTGAGTCGAGAGGAAATAGCGCAAATGTTAGGACTAACAGATTTAAAACAAACTCGTTTTTATCAAGAAGCCTTTGAAGAAGGTCGCCAAGAAGGTCGTCAAGAAGGTCGCCAAGAAGGGATAGAACAGGGCTTACAGCAAGCACAAAGAAACCTAGTTCAACGTCTTCTAAGTCGTGGTCAGAGTCCAGCAGAAATTGCTGAGTTGCTGGACTTACCTCTAGAAAGAGTTCAGGAACTTCTCTAGGGTTTTTACCCCAAAGGTTAAAAGCGCGTCAGTTATTAACCTGCGGAGTCCACCAGTGCCTTCCACGAATTAGAGCTAGTCATCCAACCGGGTGGACAGGATTAATAGCCAAGTTAATCCAACAAGTAGGTGAGTATAGAGGATAAAAACCCATGAAAACCGACAGCATCTTTTACCGTATCTTTCAACAATATCCTCGCAGTTTCTTTGAACTCCTGAATCGTCCTCCCACAGAAGCCAATGACTACCAATT
>NZ_JAIHOM010000217.1 GCF_026130165.1 Spirulina subsalsa FACHB-351
CGGTAGGGCATACCGGATCTAAAGCTTGGGGAGATTTGCCCTCTAGCCTGGTTGGAGCAATCCTGCTAGGTTATGGCGAGTCTGTGAACCAAGAATCCTCGTGCCTTTAGGCCGAGGAGTGTCAACTACTGGTTAAATGCAAGATGCCCATGAATGAATACCTTTCTCCTACGAACTTGTTAAGATAGACCTAACTTTGGTCGCTTTATTAAGGAACAGGGGACGTTTAACGTGACTTTTACCATTCAACAGGCACTGATCGCCACAGAGGAGGGATATGGTCGGATTGATGTTCAAATTGAGGGAGATCGGATTGAGGCGATCGCACTCCATCCCGGAACGGACATCACACCGCAACTTGAGCCACGAGGAACAGTTATTGATGGAAGCTATAAACTCCTATTAGCGGGTTTTGTTAATGCCCATACCCACTCGTCGGAAATGTGGCAACGGGGGCTGATTCCCCCCTACCCTTTGGAATTATGGATTGGGGAACTCCACGAATTTTCTCCCCTCAATCCCCAACAAATCTATCTCAGTGCCTTGTCCACAGCCCTAGAAACGCTACTGTCTGGGGGGACTTCTGTGGTGGATCATTTAGTCCTCATTCCGGGGCAGGAAGTGGAAACGGTGGCGGCGGCTGTGAAAGCCTATCAGGAAATCGGCATCCGGGCATTTATTGGCCCGTTGATTCAAGATCAAGCCCTCGCTTCTGGAATACCTGATGGAGGGGCGGAGCGAAAACATGGTCAATTTTACTGCACCACTGAGCAGGTTTTAGCCATGATGGAGACGGTGGTGGAACGGTTTCATCGACCCCAAGAAGGTATTAGTATCATGGTGGCTCCCACGGGGATTCAATTATGTTCTGATGCCTTATTTCAAGGTTGTATTGAATTAAGCGATCGCCATAATCTCTGTCGTCATGCCCATTTATTGGAAACCAAGGCCCAAAAACTCCTAGCCTACGAGAAATATGGCTTCAGTGCGGTAGAACATCTGCATAGCTTAGGATATCTTAATGAGCGCACCTCCTTAGCCCATTGTGTTTGGTTAGAGGAGAGAGATATTAAAATCTTGGCCGAAACCGGATCTACAGTTGTTCATAATCCCCTCAGTAACTTGCGTTTGGGCAGTGGGATTGCCCCCCTGTTGAAATACCGTCAAGCTGGGGTGAATGTGTCCTTTGGCTGTGATGGGGCGGCCAGTAATGATGGTCAAGACCTGTTAGAAGCGATTAAAATTGGCTCAATGCTGCACAATATCACAGACCCCGACTATCGGCACTGGATTACCCCTCGCCAGTCTGTGGAAATGGCGGCTTTGGGGGGTGTCAAGGGTTTAGGCATGGATGGGGAAATGGGGTCAGTGGAAGTCGGGAAAAAAGCCGATTTAGTGCTGTATGACCTGACCAGTTTATCCCTCTTGCCCCGTACCGATCCGATTGGTTTATTGGTGACAGGTCGCCCCACGCAAGCGGTAGCCGATGTTTGGGTCAATGGCGATCGCATAGTCAGCAACGGACAACCCACCCGCCTAGACGTAGACAACCTACGCCAAAATCTGCTGCAATATGGGGAATGGACGACCAACCGTCAATCTAGCAATATTGCGCAAATGGAAGCCCATTATCGTCAAGTGATGGGATTGTCCTAAACCGTTCCCCTTCAATGACCCCGACCTGAAGGGCGTGAGGTGGGGGTATACACAAGGAGTTTTTTGATGAATGACACTGATCTGGCTTTTACCTCTGCCTTAGAACAAGCCCAACTCATCCGCAGGGGTCAAGTTTCCCCCTTAGAACTGACTCAACTGTATTGCGATCGCATTGCCCAACTGAACCCCCGTCTAGGCAGTTTCTTTTATGTCGCTCAAGAACAAGCGATCGCCGAAGCCCAAGCCAAAACCGAACAACTCACCCAAATCGCCCCCCAAAACCTACCCCCCTTTTTTGGCGTTCCCACCGCCATTAAAGACCTCAACCCTGTTGCGGGGATGCCCTTCACCTGTGGCAACCTCGCCCTGAAAGACAACATCGCCCAATATGATGAAGGCGTAGTCCAGAAAATCAAGGGAGCGGGGTTCACCCTTTTAGGCAAAACCGCCGCCTCAGAATTTGGGGCCTGGCCCTACGTTGAACCCCCCGGATTCCCCCCCAGTCGTAACCCGTGGAACCTCGATTACACCTCCGGCGGCTCCAGTGGAGGAGCGGCCAGTGCCGTAGCGGCTGGTCTCTGTGCCGTCGCTCAGGGTTCCGATGGAGGCGGTTCCATTCGCACTCCCGCCGCCTGTTGTGGCATTGTCGGACTCAAACCCAGTCGCGGCCGTGTCACCCACGCCCCAGCCGGAGATTACCTCAACGGCATTGCCACCGATGGGATATTAACCCGCACCGTCGCCGATGCCGCCGCCCTCTTGGACGTGATGAGCGGCTATGTGGTGGGAGATCCCTATTGGTTGCCTGCTCCCCCCCAGCCTTTTCTAGAAGCCCTGAAACACCCTCCCCAGTCCCTACGCATCGCCTTTTCTACCAGTATCACCCCCATTGGTCCGGCCAGTGAACCCTGTCAACAGGCTGTCAGGCAAACGGTACAACATTTAGCCGACTTGGGACACCACCTCACCGAAGCCAGTCCTGATTTCACCGGGCTGACAGAACCCTTTATCCGCGTGTGGCAAGCCGGAACCGCCTTCTCCGGGCTTCCCCTTGAGGCCTTAAGCCCCATGAATCAATGGTTAGTCCAACAGGCCGGCAGCGCGGGAGACTACTTGCAAGCGGTGGTTCAAATGCAGGTCATTGCCCGGCAAATTGTCGCCTTTTTTGAGTCCTTTGATTTGTTGGTGTTACCTGTTCATCTTCATGCCCCCCCTCGGGTGGGAGAATGGGCTAATCTCAGTCCTGAAGCGACTTTAGAGAAGATTATTCAGTGGATTGCTCCCTGTCCGGGGGTGAATGCGGCGGGCTTACCTGCGATCGCTCTTCCGGTCTTGTTTGACCCCCAAGGTTTACCCATCGGAGTTCAACTGGTGGGCAAACCTGCCGATGATGCAACAGTTTTGGCCGTTGCGGCTCAATTGGAACAACGTCAACCTTGGATCCAGCACCGTCCCAGTGAATCATTAGGGCTTACTGAATAGGTCAGGGAGCAGGGGAGCAGGGGAGCAATTATCAATTATCTATTTCCTATTCCCTATTCCCTATTCCCAAGGGGACTAGGGCATTAAAGGACTACCATCCTCAATATCCAATTCGATGTTAGGGCCGCGGTCTAAAACTTCAATATCCCATTGGCCCCGTCGGGAGGTTTCAAAGACGATGTAACGACCATCGGGGCTGATTTTGGGGTTGCGAATCCAGTGACGATAACTATTATTGAGGATTTCCGACCGTTCTAAGGCTTGATCATACAGGGCTATGACCGGACGACCGCGATCGCTCACCAAATACACAATATAACGACCAGTACGACTTAGACTCGGACGTTGGGCGATCGCACCCGGTTGATTTAACCCCCGTAACTGCACAAATTGCCGTGTTTGTAGGTTATACACCGCAATTTCCGTCCCCCCATTACGATTGGTAATAAACGCCAACAGACGACCATCCCCACTTAAAGCAGGTTGCTCGTCATTGTACAAACTATTGAGAGACACCGCAGAAGGTGGGGGAGGAGTCTCACCACAGGCAGAGGCCAGCGTTAGAAGAGAGAGTCCCACCCCCCAAAAGCACAACGTTTTCCAGAGTCCAGAACAAATCGAGGATTGCACAGAAGGAGTTGTTGACATACTCACCGTGCTGAAGCAACGGTGATTCTTGACACCTCAACGACTGACGCTGGCGAACCAGTCTTACTCTGTCTCCGTGTCCGTTTAGAGTCGTGGCGATGCCCCATCCCGACTTTATCTATATTTTTAGCGGCATTCTCATCGCGGTCGTGAGTAGTACCACAGCTTAGGCAAGTAAGAGTTCTCACACTAAGATCAAGTTTTCCCCATTGATATCCACAGTGAGAGCACACCTGACTAGTGGGCTCCCATCTACTGACCGTTGAGAATGTTCTGCCATACTTTTCAGCCTTAGATTCGCAAAGAGTTCTAAACTGTCTCCATCCTTGCTGACTAATTG
>NZ_JAIHOM010000031.1:0-35016 GCF_026130165.1 Spirulina subsalsa FACHB-351
CTCCCCTCCTCCCCCGCGAAGTGAGAATAGAGAAGTGAGAATAGAGAATTATTAACGACTCCAGACTCTCTCCTCTCCCCTGCTCCCCTGCTCCCCTGCTCCCCTGCCCCCCTGCTCCCCTGAGAATTGATAATTGTCAATTGTCAATTCCCCGCTCCCCTGCTCCCCTGCTCCCCTGCTCCCCTACTCCCCCTCTCCCCCTCCTCCGAGACACTGAGATTTCTGAGGAAAAATGTGTCAATTTGTAAAATTTTTGGTAATAATATTGGGAAGCAGGTTTTCCGATCTAAGGGTTCGGTAGTCCGAAATACCTAGATTAAAAGCCTTTGACTTGAGTTGTTTACTTGACTTGGGGGCAGATTAAGAAGTATTAATTTATTAGACGGGACTCAGCCCTATGTCCCCCGGGGTCTGAATTATTTTCCCTCACCTCTAGCTGAGTAGATGTTCTGCCTCAAGGCTAGCTCATCAGTCGGCCGACAGACGAGGAAGAGTGGATCTGCTAAGTCCCTTACTGTCTTCTTAGCAATAGTCTGCCTGAATCTGGGCAAATTCTGGGGCGGTGTTGTTCTACCCCCCCAACTGACCCGACAAACTGAGCAATCTAACCTGTTGAAAGGTATCAAAGGCAAAACTTGCTCAGGAAAATCGAAAATCTGGGATAATAACCAGAACCTTAAAAAAGGGACAGTCTCCCGTCTCTATTTCCGAGGACTGATTGAGGAATTGGGAAAAGAGATATTTAGTAAACGTAAATCTTGCATTGTTTTAGTGAAGCAAGAGGTTTTGAATTATGACAATTGCAGTCGGGCGCGTACAGCAGGAACGAGGCTGGTTTGATTCAGTCGATGACTGGCTAAAGCGCGATCGCTTCGTATTTATCGGTTGGTCAGGTTTATTGCTCTTCCCCTGTGCCTACATGGCCTTGGGCGGTTGGCTCACCGGAACCACCTTCGTCACCTCCTGGTACACCCACGGACTCGCCTCCTCCTACCTGGAAGGGGCAAACTTCATCACCGTAGCCGTTTCCTCCCCCGCCGATGCCTTCGGTCACTCCCTGCTCTTCCTGTGGGGACCCGAAGCCAACTGGGATTTTACCCGTTGGTGTCAAATTGGCGGACTGTGGCCCTTCGTGGCCTTACATGGCGCATTCGGGCTGATTGGCTTCATGCTCCGTCAGTTTGAGATTGCCCGCTTAGTAGGGATTCGTCCTTACAATGCGATCGCCTTCTCCGGTCCGATCTCCGTCTTCGTCAGCGTGTTTTTAATGTACCCCTTGGGACAATCCAGTTGGTTCTTTGCCCCCAGTTTCGGAGTAGCGGGCATCTTCCGCTTCATCCTGTTCCTGCAAGGCTTCCACAACTGGACACTAAACCCCTTCCACATGATGGGGGTAGCCGGAATCCTCGGCGGTGCATTACTCTGTGCCATCCACGGCGCCACCGTAGAAAACACCCTATTTGAAGACAGCGACCAAGCCAACACCTTCCGCGCCTTCAACCCCACCCAAGCGGAAGAAACCTACAGCATGGTGACAGCTAACCGTTTCTGGAGTCAAATCTTTGGCATTGCCTTCTCCAACAAACGTTGGTTACACTTCTTCATGTTGTTCGTTCCCGTAACGGGCTTGTGGATGAGTTCAGTGGGCATCGTCGGTTTAGCCTTAAACCTCCGCGCCTACGACTTCGTATCCCAAGAAATCCGGGCAGCAGAAGACCCCGAATTTGAAACGTTCTACACCAAGAACATCCTGTTAAACGAAGGTCTACGAGCTTGGATGGCTCCCCAAGACCAACCCCACGAAAACTTTGAATTCCCAGAGGAGGTATTGCCTCGTGGTAACGCTCTCTAGTCCTACGATCAGTAGTGGTCGTGATATTGAATCCACCGGGTTCGCCTGGTGGTCGGGCAACGCTCGCTTAATTAACCTTTCTGGTAAACTGCTGGGCGCTCATGTAGCCCACGCTGGCCTGATTGTATTCTGGGCTGGGGCAATGACCCTTTTTGAACTGTCCCACTTCACGCCCGACAAACCCATGTACGAACAAGGGGCAATCCTACTGCCCCACCTAGCCACCCTAGGCTTAGGCGTAGGCCCCGGTGGTGAAGTCGTCGATACCTTCCCCTACTTCGTCGTAGGTGTATTACACCTCATTTCTTCCGCCGTCCTCGGTTTAGGTGGGATTTACCACGCCATCCGCGGCCCCGAAACCTTAGAAGAATATTCTGACTTCTTCGGCTATGACTGGGCCGACAAAAACCAAATGACCAACATCATCGGGTATCACCTGATCCTGTTGGGCTGCGGTGCCTTGTTGCTCGTCGCTAAGGCCATGTTCTTCGGCGGTGTCTATGACACTTGGGCCCCGGGTGGTGGTGATGTTCGGATCATTACTAACCCCACCCTGAACCCCGCCGTTATTTTTGGCTACCTGATCAACGCTCCCTTCGGTGGAGAAGGTTGGATCATTGGGGTCAACAACATGGAAGACATCATCGGCGGTCACATTTGGATCGGCTTAATCTGTATCGGTGGTGGGATCTGGCACATTCTGACCAAGCCCTTCGGTTGGGTGCGTCGCGCCTTTATCTGGTCTGGTGAAGCTTATCTCTCCTACAGCTTAGGAGCTCTGTCCTTAATGGGCTTTATCGCTTCCTTCTATGTGTGGTTCAACAACACCGCTTATCCCAGTGAGTTCTACGGCCCCACCAACGCTGAAGCCTCTCAAGCTCAAGCCTTAGTGTTCTTAGCCCGTGACCAACGCTTAGGAGCTAACGTCGGTTCTGCTCAAGGCCCCACAGGTCTGGGTAAATACCTGATGCGCTCTCCCACGGGTGAGATCATCTTCGGTGGTGAAACCATGCGTTTCTGGGACTTCCGTGGTCCTTGGTTAGAACCCCTCCGTGGTCCCAATGGTTTGGATCTCGACAAAATCCAAAACGATATTCAACCTTGGCAAATTCGCCGCGCTTCTGAGTACATGACCCACGCTCCCAACGGTTCTTTGAACTCTGTGGGTGGGATCATTACTGAGCCGAACTCCTTTAACTATGTGAACCCCCGCGCTTGGTTGGGAACCTCTCACTTTGTGTTAGGCTTCTTCTTCCTCGTAGGCCACCTCTGGCACTCTGGACGCGCTCGTGCGGCAGCGGCTGGTTTTGAAAAAGGCATCGACCGCGAAACTGAACCCGTACTCTTTATGGAAGATATTGACTAAGGGTTAACTACTCAGTCAATGTTGGCGTGAGTTACGAAATCAGAGGCGACTGGAAACAGTCGCCTCTTCTATTTTGGGCTGGCTGAAAATGGATCAGGCTCTCAAAATAAGGAGAGCTGGATATAAGGACTATGCCAATTTGTCTCGCTCACAGGTCGAATGATCGTAGGATAATCCTCCAAACTGCGCCAGATTTCCTTTTCTTGAGATAACCAATACTCGAACACCTCAAAACGTTCATCTTCAGGACTCACTAATTGATAAACTCGGAGGCGTTTTCGAGGTTGGTTGGGGTCTTTTTTGTATTTAATACATTGGACTCCATAGCCGATTTGTTCTAACAGTCGCCGCACAATGACAATGGGGGTGGAATTCTTGGCTAGTCCAATCCCTAAGACAGTTTTAATAAAGGAACGATGGCTCAGGGCGAGATGCTGCATGGCTTGCAGGTCGGTGTCGCTGTTACAGAGTTCTCGTTCAGGGTGGGCGAGGAGGGTGGGAAGACCTAACTGTTCTAATGTGCCAATGGCGGCCCCAAGTTGGGAACGGTTGAAGTCTGGGGGGAAGATTGCCCCTTCTCCTTGTTCCATGAGTTGTTTGGCGATGAAACAATCTCGTTCACTGAGGTAGGGACGACCGAAGGTGAGGAAGTAGTGTAAGCGTAACTGACTGTACCATCCCTCGTCATCTCGGATGATGAGTTGGGGGGAGATGGTAATCCCATAACGCTGTTTTAGTTCGTATTTACGGACTTTGCGCCGTTGGCTGGGGGTTTTGATCAGTTGTTTTTTCAGGAGTTGATAGGTGGTTTCGGTGAGATCGGGACTTTGGGCGATCGCATTACATTCAAGGTGATAGTTGTGATCCCGTACTTGGGCGATCGCATCACCCAGAGAAACCGGAGAAGTGTCCGCTTTTTCTGGACAGCGATCAAGGTTTACAGCCTCCTCTCGGGGAGTCACCTCATAATGACCCTCTCGCAATAACCCCGTGAACACCATCTCACGATAGTTCAACATGGCCGCATTGAGACGGACGGCAAACTTAGCCCAACAGAGCAAAGATTCTGCCTGAAAGCCCGTTTCTAGGTCATCTAAGGCATCAAAATCCGACTGTTGGAGTAAACGGATGTTGACCTGAGTTAAACGCTGTCCTGAGTCAAGGAGGGCAGGAATCGAGGTGGATCCGTTGCCCACTTGGTTAAAGCCATAGGGTGCTACCCAGAGAAAGCGGGGTAGGTTTTCCCGCAGCCGTCCCAAGGCCTGACGGACAGAATTCTCGCTTTGGATGCCCTGGGCGATCGCCCACACCGAGGAAAAATGACCCCGTAACTCAATGCTCACCCCGGTTTCAATCACCGGACTGGCCAACACAATATCATAGTTTTTCAGTCGTTCATCCAGATTTTCCATAGACCCATAGGCGGGGTGGGTGGGATCGGCTAAAGACTCCGAATCTAGGCGCAAAATGCGGGCTGTGGGGAATTGGCTGGTTAAATAGGCCTCTAAATTGCAGGTTCCCCACTGACTTTGTAACTTTTGGGCCGAAAGACAGACAAAAGGCTTGCCCCCCTCAGCGATATGCTGCACTAAATCCTGTAATAAATGATCCGGCGTGGTTTCTGTGTAGTGGTGGATGGGCCAAGCGTCCTCCTGGGTGGGCTGCCAGTGGTTTTCAATCACCCAAGGCTGCACGTTTACCCCGGCCAACTTGAGGAGGTAATCCAGAGACACATCACTTAAATCGGCATCGGCCACATAAACCTGTCCTTGGTCCCCTAGGGTATTTTCTAACAAGGTTTTGAGGGATTTTAAAATGGCGACCCGTTGATTCTGGCAGGTGGTGGAGTTTAAACCGTGCCAGAGGACTTGTTCGACTTCATCGATAATCACCACCCCATTAGACCAATCCCCGGCCTTGAATTTGGCTTGGGAGTTGGGATGGAGGGAGTCAATACAAAGACCATAGCCCAAGGCTTGCCCGGTGGGATTGTCTTGGACATCGGTGATATACTTCAGCCCAAAACGTTGACAGAGGGCTTCGACTAAACGCACCCGATGGCCAATGACTAACACCCACTGTTGACGTTCTAGGGCTTTTTGTACCACTTGGGTTAAAAATTGGGTTTTGCCCGTGCCTTTGGGGGATTTGAGGCCAATTAAGCGGGCTTCTGGGGGAATCTCTAACTCGGGCAAATAACGAGCATTGAGGGAGTGGGCAGCCCGATAGGTGAGTTGGCTTAAACTGTGGGCTTTCCAAGTTTCTAGAGTCAGGGCTTGACTATAGGCAACTTCAAAGGCTTTCACTCCTTGGGCGGCAATTAAATCATCTACCCCTTTCCCTTGTTGGGGGTGCCATTGCACTACTCGCACCTCGCACCCTTGACGAGTCAGGAGATAGCCCGTTTGACGAATGGCGGCATTAACGGCTTGAATGGTTTTGGGTTTTTGGTCTTGGTCAAAAACGATATAAATGGGGCGCTTATTTTGGGCGAATTTTTCCAGTTGGGGGATGAGGCGAGACTTGCCGATGATGTTTCCCTCCTCATCTCGGGGGACTCGGTAGCCGCCATAAATTCCCGGAAGTGCGATCGCCGCAAATCCGGCCGTTAACAAAGCACCAGCCTTTTTTGCCCCTTCTGTAATACACAAGGGAATCTCAGGATGGGTGATTAACCACTGCCAAAACCCTAAATCCGGTTGTTGGGGGTCTAAATCTTCCGGCAAAATAGACACCTTGTAGCGTTGGGCGATGCGTTGCCACAGGTGTAACGGCACTCGTAGGGCAAAAATACCTGTATTGGTTTTGGGGGGGTGTTCGTATTTAATCGGTTTCTGCTTTTGGCTGCCATAACGGGGGGACATGGGTTTAAAACAGCCCCATAAATCCTCATCCCCCGTTAATACATCAATGCCAGAACACCACCATCCCCCCTCCTCAAGGTGTTGATAGCGCTTCAGAATCGAGTCGCGAATCCGCCCATCATTGCGTCGTGGCAGGTCATCGGCATAGAGAAGATAGTCGTAGGGGCGATCGCCTTTTAAGACTGTCACGTTTAAACGAGTCAGTTGATCATCAACACAACTCGCAGCCCATTCCTTCAAATAATACACGGTGTCTTTTCTTCATGACTCACTAGGGTATTCCATCCTACGCTATATCTAGCGGTCTGAGAAGTGGTCTTAAGAAAAAAATACTACTAATAGTGTACTAACGACAAAAATCAAGCACCCAGACAGATGTTGTACACCCGAGGGAGTTTTGAACAAGAGCGCGACGCACCCTCACCCCGCGCCCTAGCAGGTGGGGTGAGTTTTGAAGGTCAAGATATTGAGTGGGCAGGGCTTCCAATCTCCCGTTCTATTTCGTGAGAAGATAGAAGGGGATCGATTCCCTTGTGAATCAATCTGCCCTCAACTAAACCAAAAATCAAGATTATTAGAAAATTATTTTTTGTGTATGAAACCTTTAAGCAGATTTTGGCAAGATTGGGGCAAACGCCTGCTCACTACGAGTTTAGTTGCCCTTTTGCTATTACCCCTCTCTGTGACCTTAAGTGGCGCGGGATGGAATACGAATAGCCTTTCTTCAGGGCGAAAAAGCCAACTGGCTCAAGGAGATGCCATTACGGATCCCACAGCCATTTTACGCTATGCCCTACCCATTGAGAATCAAGAAGTGCGACAACTGCAAGGCAGTATTGAGGGTATTTCTACCTCTCTGCGTGCTAAACGGTGGAGTACGGTGATGCGGGATCTGAAGGATGCGGCACTGATCTTAAATTATGGCAAAGATGAGATTTTGGCCGATATTCCTAGCGATCGCCAAACTGAAGCCCAGACCATCCTAGCTCAAGTGACGGAGGATGTGAAGCAACTCCAAGCAGCAGCAGAGAATAAAGATAAACCTGTGGTGTGGGAAGTTCGACGACAGATTTTAAACGCTTTGACTGATCTTGAGGAGTTAATGGTAACAGGATTTCCCTTTACGGTGCCGGAAGAGTATGGGAATCTTCCTCAACTGAAAGGTCGGGCTACAGTGGAAATGGAAACCACTCAAGGGACACTAACGATTATTGTGGATGGTTACAATGCCCCAGTGAATGCGGGGAATTTTGTAGATTTGGTGCAACGCGGTTTTTATGATGGTTTAGATTTCTTCCAACGGGAGGGTTTTGTGGTGCAGACGGGTAATCCTCCGGGGGATGAAGAGGGATTTATTGACCCTAAAACCGGGGAATATCGAGCGATTCCGATGGAAATTAAGGTACAAGGGGATGACGAACCGATTTATGGCATTACCCTAGAGGATGCGGGGTTATATTTAGCCCAGCCTGCGTTACCCTTCAATGCCTATGGTGCTTTGGCGTTGGCTCGTCCGAGTGGGGATGCGAATGGGGGTTCGTCTCAGGTGTTTTTCTTCTTGTTTGACCGTGAACTGACACCGCCGGGCTATAACTTAATGGATGGTCGTTATTCGGTGTTTGGTTATGTGGTGGAAGGTCAGGATGTGCTTGCCAAACTAACGAATGAGGATCAGGTGATCCGCGCTCGGGTGATTCAAGGGGCGGATAATTTGGAAGTTTAGGATTGAGGCCGTCTGGGTTTTATGAGTGATTCAGGGCAGTTGGTGGGAGATTTGGGGGAACAGCATCTGTTGCGCATGGTGCAACGGTTCTGTTCTAATACCCTGATTGGTGATGATGGGGCGATTTTGTCGGTGTCGCCCGGTCATTTGCTGGTGGTGACGACGGATTCTTTTGTCGATGGGGTGCATTTTTGCGATCGCACCCTATCCCCCTTTGATGTGGGTTGGCGAGTGACGGCGGCCAATCTTTCCGATTTAGCTGCTATGGGGGCTAATCCCCTCGGAATTACCGTGAGTTTAACGCTCCCCAATGATTTGCCCTCAGCTTGGGTACAAGGTCTATATGAGGGCATAAACGCTTGTCTGACCCAATATGACACGCCTCTGATTGGGGGAGATTTATGTGGGGGATCGTTGGTAACGGTGGCGATCACGGCATTGGGGGAAACCCTACCCCACCGGGTGATCCGTCGGGATTTTGCCCAGGTGGGAGATGCGATTGTGGTGACGGGCTATCATGGGGGGTCTAAAGCGGGTCTAGAATTATTGCTTGATCCCCAACGGGGGGAGGTGTTAACTCCACGTCAACGTCAGAGGCTGATTAACTGTCATCAACACCCTCGCCCCCGTCTAGATGTGCTACCAGAGTTGTGGAAGTTGGACGAAAGCCTACATCTGGCGGGAATGGATAGTAGTGATGGTTTAGGAGATGCGATCGCCCAAATTTGTCGCGCTAGTCAGGTGGGGGCTGTGATTAATCTAGCTCGCATTCCGATTCCCCCGGGCTTTAGCCATTGGCTAGAGCCTGAAACCCTATGGGATTGGGTCTTCTACGGCGGAGAAGATTTTGAACTGGTTCTCTGTCTTGCCCCGGCTTTAGCTCGGAGTTTAGTCGCCAATTTAGGCCCCCGGGCGGCTATTATTGGTCAAATTACTGCCTCTCCCCGCATTCTCTTACAAGATGCTCAAGGTCACATCCTCCCGCAAACTCTCAGCCTAGAGCGCAGTTTTCAACATTACGCGCCACAGGGAACAGGGAACAGGGAATAGGGAATAGGGAATAGGTGATAGGGAATTTTTCCCCTGCTCCCCTGCTCCCCTCTCCCCTATTCCTGACTCCCCGAGTTATTCAGCAAGCGCCCATGAGGATCTTCAAATTAGGATCTTCAAATTGGGGGGATTTTGCGGTTTTGGCGGAGTCCAAGGATGGCTGAACTCCTGATTTTAAAAGGCGGCATCCAGATTTGAACTGGAGAATAGAGGTTTTGCAGACCTCGGCCTTACCACTTGGCTATGCCGCCGTAAATATCCGAGATCCAATTCTAACAGAATGAACGGGTGCTTTACAAGTCCCGAGTGGAAAACTTTTCACGACTCAAGGCACAACCTAGGCTACAATAGCGGTCGGTTTCTGTCCACATTGTCACCGATGATGCTTACCCAACGAGTTACCTTGGCTCCAGATGTATTGATGCAGGATTTAGCGGGAGAGGCCGTCTTGCTCAATTTGAATAATGAACAGTATTTTGGTTTAGATGAAATCGGCACGCGAATGCTGGAAGTGCTGCAAGAGTCAAGTTCTATTGCGGAAGCTTCGGCGGTGTTGGTGGAGGAGTATGATGTGGACATAGAACGCCTAAAAGCCGATTTGCTGAAGTTTGTGGATGAGTTATTAGCTTATGAGTTGGTGGAAATTAGTGAGGGGGAAACTTAGGACTTATGGGGGGTTATCTGGGCGATCGCGTTCTTGTTTCCTCTTAGCCCTATTCGCCCTGCCCCTAGTGACGCTCTCCCTGCAAGTCTTGGGGCTAAAACGCACCCAAACTCTCCTCAACTCCCTCCCCACCTTCCCCCTGGCCAATGATGCCCTCCCTACAACGGCAGAAATGGTTAAAGTGACCGCTCGTTATACCTCCACCTCCTGTTTACCCCAAGCCCTAGTTTTACAAACCCTCCTCCGGTGTCAGGGGGTGGACAGTGTATTGCGCATTGGGGTAAGACGGGAAGGACAACAACTAGAAGCCCATGCTTGGGTTGAGGTACAGGGTCAACCCTTAAATCAAGGGACAGAGGTTTATGAGGAGTATCAGGTGTTTGCACCGTTAACGGGAAAACCGCACTTGTAGGGCTTCTCGGGCTTGTTCTCGGTCGTCAAAGTGGATCTTTTCGGTACCGAGGATTTGATAGTCTTCGTGGCCTTTTCCGGCAATGAGAACCCCATCCCCCGGTTCTGCGTCTAGAATAGCCTGACGGATGGCGGTAGCGCGATCGCCAATCACCACCGGATTCTGACTCGGATCAATCCCGGCCACCACATCCCGCAAAATTTGTTCAGGATCTTCCGTGCGCGGATTGTCTGATGTCACCACGGCGATATCGGCTAAGTCGGCAGCGATTTTTCCCATTTTGGGGCGCTTGGTGCGATCGCGATCGCCCCCACAACCAAACACACAAATCGCTTTCCCCGCAATAAACGGCCGAGACGCTTTCAACAGGTTTTCCAAACTATCCGGAGTATGGGCATAGTCCACAATCACACTAATATCTTGATCCGGGGAAATTTGCACCCGTTCCATGCGCCCTGGCACCCCCGGAAACTGGGTTAAGAGTTGGACAATCTCCGGCAAACTCACCCCTAAATGGAGCGCCGCCCCCGTTGCCGCCAAAACATTCGCTAAATTAAACTGACCCACCAAAGGCGATTGAAATTCTATTTCCCCTTGGGGGGTGTGTAACATCCCCTGAACTCCTGTGGCCTCATAGCTTAAATCACTCATCCACAAATCCGCCGAGGCATCGGTGACACTATAGCGCCAGACTTTCTCCGGGGGTAAACTCTCAATTAACCGTTGTCCGTAGGGGTCATCTTGGTTAATCACCGCCCGTCCCTTTAAATACTCCGGGCTAAAGAGTAACGCCTTGGCCTGATAATAATTTTCCATCGTTTCGTGAAAATCCAGGTGATCTTGAGTCAAATTGGTAAACACCGCCACCTCAAAGGGACATTGTTTGACCCGTCCTTGAACCAAAGCATGGGAACTGACCTCCATCACCGCGTACTCACTCCCGGCCTGTAATGCGGTGGCTAATTGGCCTTGTAAGTCCACCGCGAAGGGGGTAGTATGAACGGCCGTCTCCTCATAGCCTTGCCAACGCACATATAACGTCCCCAAGAGGGCTGTGGGTTTATTTACCCCTCGTAAAAAGTGTTCAATTAAATGGGTCGTGGTAGTTTTGCCATTGGTTCCCGTCACCCCTACCATATTTAACTGTTGGGCGGGCTGTTGATAGAATAGCCCCGCCACTTGGGCGCAGACCTCCACTATATCGGGAACAACAATCACACAGGCCTCCTTGGGGGGGCATTTCGCCGCCGCTTCTGGGCTAATTAGGGCGGCAATGGCTCCCGAGGCGATCGCACTTTCCCAGAACTCTCCCCCATCCACTCGTGTTCCCGGCATCCCCATAAACAAATCCCCCGCTTGACAAGCGTGGGAATTGGTCGAAAGTCCTTTCACTTCAGTTTCTAGTGCCGGGTGTTCCGGGAGTTGCCCTAGATTCGGCACCTGCGCCAACAATGCTTTTAATGTCGTCATAGCCACTCCTCTTAGTGCGTTGTTAGACCCTTGGGGATTTCTTCCCAGTTAGTATTACATTCTTAACGTTTTTTTTAACATACGCTCCATTTGCTGTATAGGGAGACGAGGAGAAAGACGGGGTAACACCACCTCCTCCCCCTCCACGACTTGGGCTAAGACCGGAATTTCGTACTCATAGGCCTCAAACCAATCTGCACGGGTGTTAATATCCCGCATCTCCAACTCTAGGGATAAATTGGGCAGTTGGGTCAGTTTCTCCGCCAAGGTTTCACAGAGATGGCAGCCCGGTTTATGATAAAAAATCAGTTTCATCGCTAGGGTTTCTAGGGGAATCCGGTTCGTAGTTGCGCTTTAGCACCCAATCAGGAATCCGGTTCGTAGTTGCGCTTTAGCACCCAATCAGGAATCCGGTTCGTAGTTGCGCTTTAGCGCCCAATCGGGAATCCGGTTCGTAGTTGCACTTTAGCGCCCAATCGGGAATCCGTTTCGTAGCTGCACTTTAGCGCCCAATCGGGAATCCGGTTCGTAGTTGCGCTTTAGCGCCCAATCGGGAATCCGTTTCGTAGTTGCACTTTAGCGCCCAATCGGGAATCCGTTTCGTAGCTGCACTTTAGCGCCCAATCGGGAATCCGGTTCGTAGTTGCGCTTTAGCACCCAATCAGGAATCCGGTTCGTAGTTGCGCTTTAGCGCCCAATCGGGAATCCGGTTCGTAGTTGCACTTTAGCGCCCAATCAGGAATCCGGTTCGTAGTTGCGCTTTAGCGCCCAATCAGGAATCCGTTTCGTAGCCGCACTTTAGCGCCCAATCGGGAGTCAGGAATGGGGAGTCAGGAGTCGGAAATAATTGTCAATTATCAATTGTCAATTATCAATTCCCTACTCCCCATTTCCTGTATTAGCCTCGCATTTTTTCAGACCAGACGCGAGTGGGTAGGCCCCAAATATAAATAAAGCCTTCAGCCGCCTTGTGGTCAAAGGTATCCTCAGAGGTGTAGGTGGCTAGACTGGGGGCATAGATTGAATTTTCCGATCTGCGACCCACAATCATCGCATTGCCCTTAAATAGCTTCACACGCACCACACCACTGACCCGCTCTTGGGTTTGGTTAATAAAGGCATCTAACGCGCCTTTCAGGGGACTATACCACAGCCCTTGATAGATCAAATTGGCGTAGGATTCCTCAATATTCCGCTTGTATTGGGTCACATCGGCCGTGAGGGTGAGACTTTCGAGATCCCGGTGGGCTTGGATTAACACCAACAGCGCGGGGGATTCGTAGATTTCCCGCGATTTAATCCCCACTACTCGGTTTTCAATCATATCAATGCGTCCTACGCCATGATTGCCCACAATCTCATTGAGTTGGGTAATCAATTCCACCGGACCTAAAGCGTTGCCGTTGAGGGTGACAGGAGTCCCTTTTTCAAAGCCAATTTCGACATATTCCGGCTCGTTGGGTGTTTCTGCGATCGCCTTCGTCATGACAAAAATCTCCTCGGGAGGTTCCGTCATGGGATCTTCTAACGGCCCCGCTTCAATACTGCGCCCTAGCAAGTTACGGTCAATACTGAAAGGAGAGGACTTTTTCACCGGGGTAGGAATGCCGAATTTTTCGCCGTAGGCAATAGTTTCCTCTCGACTCATCCCCCACTCCCGGGCTGGAGCTAACACCTTAATGGAGGGGTTTAACGCCGCAATGGAGACATCAAAACGCACCTGATCATTGCCTTTCCCCGTACAACCATGAGCTACGGCATCGGCCCCATATTTTTCCGCCGCTTCTACTAGCATTTTAGCGATTAAAGGGCGCGCCAAGGCCGTCGCAAGGGGGTAACGGTTCTCGTAGAGGGCATTAGCACGAATGGCCGGGAAAGCATAATCTACCACAAAACTTTCCTGACCATTTTCCACCAAAGATTCCAAAGCACCGGAATCTAGGGCTTTTTTCTGAATCGGTCCGAGTTCTTCCCCTTGACCTAAGTCTGCGGCCAAGGTAATCACGTCCTGAACACCCCATTCTTCTTTCAGGTAGGGGATGCACACGGAGGTATCTACACCACCGGAATAGGCCAAAATCACTTTATTTGCACGACCCATAGCTTTTCTCTTACAAAACGACTAGAGGCCTATTGTAGAGGGGAGAAGGGGATTCTTGTAAAATGCGATCGCGTTATTTAAGATTTCATCTAGAAAACGCCCTCGGCGAGACAGGATAACCCCAAAAAAGGGGAGAGCCAACCTTGACAAGTTAAGCCTTAGATCGAGTTTCCCCCTTTGAATTCGCTACATATTTAACAAATTTAGGCTATTTTTTGCGATCAACAGTTAAATTATCTCAAGCTTTAAAGAATTTGTTAAAATAATAAAAAGCTCATTCGACACAAAGAATAATAAGAATGTAACTTTTTATCACAAGTTAAGTCAAGACCTTTACTTGTGATTCTATTTGTGTTGCGCCAAGGAGGCTGCAATGAAAGATCAGTTAATTTCCTCTCAGAATCAAAGCATTTGGAACACCCTCAAGCTGAAAACCCAAATGCTATTAGGTTACACAATTCCGGTTGCTGTGTTTGCAGGCTCAACGCTGATTGTTTATACTAACGCTAACCGTGTTTTTGATGCGTTTTCTCAAGTTGAAACTGTCCAAGAATCCATCATTGAAGTTGATAAAATGGCATTAGCAGGCAGTAATATGGTGGCTAATATCCGCGCTTATATTTTCAGTCAAGATCGGGAATTTGTCCAACTCTATGAACAAAGCTGGTTAGATTTTCAAGAGTCTAGTCAACAATTAAGCCAAATTGTGACAGATCCTCAACAAATGGCACGTTTCCAGCAGATGAATAGTATTGGTGAACAATACAACACCTACGCCCAGCAACAGATTAATCTTATTAGTCAAAATCGACTAGAAGAATCGATTAACTTATTTCGTCAAGGAGGCGGCAAACAGTTTTTATTGAACTTTTTAGAACTTAATGGTCAATTCAACACCGAAGAGACTAATCGACTCCAACTCCAAAATCAGGAAGCACGAAGTACCTTACAAAATGCTGTGAACCTATTAATTTTAGGGGCAGTTATTTCAGCCATTTCTGCTATTTTAATTGCTTGGTTAATTGCCTCATTAGTCAGCGAAAAAATAAGCCAAGCCATTGACGAAATTACCAACTCTTCACGGGATATTAGTATAGCAGTACAACAACAGGAAAAACTCACCAGTAATCAAGTGATTTCTGTGGAAGAAACCAGTAAAACAATGGATGATTTAGAAATTTCTGCTAAACAAGCGAGTCAGCAAGCAGAAACCTCTGCCTCCGGTGCCAGTCAAGTCTTATCCTTCGCTCAAAATGGCAATCGTCTAGTTGAAGATACCTTAGTAGAAATGGGTCACACCCGCAACAAAGTTGAAGCCATTGCCGAACAAATTACCCGTTTAAGTGAACAAACCAATCAAATTGGTAATATTTCCCAATTAGTTGGAGATTTAGCCAATCAAACCAATATGTTAGCCTTAAATGCCGCCGTTGAAGCTGTGCGTTCAGGTGAACATGGCCGTGGTTTTTCCGTCGTAGCCGCAGAAATTCGCAAACTCGCCGACGAAAGCCAAAAATCCGCCCACAAAATTAATACCTTGGTCAATGAAATTAAGCGAGCTACCCTCTCAACTGTTATGGTAACAGAGGAAGGGATTAAAAGTGTAGGCAACACCGTTAATTTAGCGCAAAAAACAGCCAAAGCCTTCACAGATGTTTCTGAACAAATCAACAATATTGTGTTGAACTCCCAGCAAATATCTGTTAACTCCAAACAACAAGCTTTTGCGATTCAACAAGTCGTTATTGCCACCAATAGCATTAATGAAAATGCGCAACAAAGTAGTAGTGGCATGAATCAAGTTAAACAGGGTGTACATAAGCTCAATAATGCGGCATTTGACCTCAAAGCGATTGTAGAATAAGGGAGCAGGGTAAAAATTGGGATGAAACGCCTAGGTTACTGTTGCGACAAGGGGGTTTTAGGGGATGTCTACGGATTTATTGATCACTGTTCTGTGTCATTCGGCGTATTTCTGAGTAGAAGCCTGTTTGCACAAAAGTCTCTCCTTGTCTGACTAAACTGGTGCGTAGACGTAAATTGGGACTCGCAAACCAGATGCGCTCCTCAGCATAGGTGGAATCTTCTTCAATGATTAAGGTGAGGGTGTCATCTGCCAAGATATAACGACCGTGATGGGTGGGTTGAGGGGGGGCAGAACGGATGAGTTGACCCTCGGCCTGATTATTGCTATCGGGTACCATGACCATTAGGCTAAAGCCCACCTGTTTAGGTTTTCCCCAGTCTACGGAATTATCCCAACTCATTTTTAGACCGCCTAATATTTGCTCCGGGGTGATTTGTTCTGATGCGCTTAAACTGGCCACTGTGGGATCTTGAGGGGGCAGAATTTCGACGGTTAAATCGGATTTGCTATTGTCTACTTCTGTTCCGACTAATTGGTAGCTGGTGCGTTGCGAGAACCATTTTCCGGCGCATTGTTCTAAAAATTCGTTAATATCCATGAAAAAATTATTGTTCTGGGGGAAACACAGTAGATAATCTAGGACAAACGGGGGCTGGAGGTTCCCCGTTCATCCTCACCCTGAGCCAACCTGAAAGGGTCTAACTCAGTGCTGTTAATCCCCATTGTATTATGATTCGGTTTCGAGCCGTTGCAAAGACAGGGCGGCTGCTTGGTGAACTTGGGGGTGGCTATCTTTGACGAGATATTTCAGGGCTGAGATGCTTTGTTCGCTGGGGAGATGGCCGAGGGCTTCGGCTAAACGTTGACGGACTAACCAATCGGGGGATGAGACGAAGTTCAACATTTCTGGGACGGCATCAAGGGCTTTAATTTCTCCGAGGGCGGCGATCGCAGCTTGATGTAAAACCACCTCATCCCCTTTCAGTGCGCTAATTAGAGCCTCTTTCGCTCGGATATCCTTTAAGTTCCCCAAAGACACGGCCGCACTAAAGCGCACTAACCATTCTGTATCTTCATAGAACGCACGCACTAAGGGTTCAAAGGCTCGGGGATCTTCTAAATAGCCTAATGCCCCAGCCGCATCAGCCCGAATGCCATAATCCGGGTCGGTTTCCAACAGTTTCACTAAAATATCAAAACTTTCCTCGGTGGGTTTAATCCCCAAGGCAAAGACGGCCATTGAGCGAATTTGCAACACTTCATCATTGAGGACTTTTTTGATCAGGGGGAAGGCCTCGGAGGGGGAAAAGTCCCGCAGGGAAGCTAAGGCAATCATGCGATCGCGGGAATTCTCGCTTTCGAGTTGGGTAGCAATTTGTTCTAAGCTCATGGGAATTCTGGGGGTAATGGTATCTTTACAAATTGTAATAAATTTCTCAGATAAAAGCCAAAACCGCACCGCCACTCTCCAGAAACACGCTATGATCCCAAAGGAAAACCATCCTTAACGAATCTTCATTTTCGGAGTGTAGCTATGTTTCTTGATGAACTCACGCCCTTGGGGAAAGAACTCCTACAACAACCCATTGCTTTTATGGGCGGCTTTTTTTCCGGTGTCTTTAAACTCAATTTAAATGAAGATCCCCTCAAAAGTTGGCTCAAAGAACAAGGGGCAGTTAATCTGTCGAATTCCGGAGGAAATGATAACAACGGCAACAATAACAACGGTCCCCAACCCATCCAAATTGATTAAACCCATACTAGGTATTTTGACTTAATTGGGGGGAATTTTGGGCAAATTCCCCCCAAATTCTGAAACCTATGTAAAGTTCAGCCCCTTTCCCGTCATATCTCCCTATCATGGATCAAAAAGGGGGAGCTATTTTGTCTTGCCAATCGACAGAACTCAGGAGCAACTAGCCTCTCAACTTCCCCTTGAGAATTACTGCTCATCTTGGAGGGTAAAATATGACAACATCAGAGCAAGCTGTAGCGTCATCCACAGCGCCATCAGTTGTCCCAGAGCAGGCATTAGATCGGGATTGTACCACCTTATCCCGCCATGTCTTACAGCAAACCGTAAAAACTCGAAATGCGCCCTCGCTGTTGTCTCCTGAAGCACAGGATATTAGCGCGATTATGAACCGCATTGCACTCGCTGGTAAACTCATTGCGAGGCGTTTGAGTCGTGCGGGATTGATGGCCGGGGTATTAGGATTTACCGGAGAAGTGAACGTTCAAGGCGAGTCTGTAAAGAAAATGGACGTTTACGCTAATGATGTATTTATCTCCGTTTTTAAACAAAGTGGATTGGTTTGTCGTTTAGCCTCGGAAGAGATGGACAAACCCTATTACATCCCGGAAAACTGTCCCATTGGACGTTATACATTGCTGTATGATCCTATTGATGGTTCGTCCAATGTTGATATTAATTTAAACGTGGGATCTATCTTCTCTATTCGTCAACAGGAGGGGGAGGATTTAGACGGAGAAGCTGCGGATTTATTGCAAGATGGACACAAGCAAATTGCGGCAGGTTATATTCTTTATGGACCGTCAACGGTGTTGGTTTATTCCGTTGGAGATGGGGTTCACTCGTTTATTTTAGATCCCAGTCTAGGGGAGTTTATTTTAGCAGAAGAACATATCAAAATCCCTGAACATGGTCCAGTTTATAGTGTCAATGAGGGGAATTTTTGGCAGTGGGAAGAATCCTTAAGAGACTATACCCGCTATGTTCACCGTCATGAGGGTTACACCGCCCGTTACAGTGGCGCATTAGTAGGGGATATTCACCGGATTTTATTACAAGGTGGGGTGTTTTTATATCCGGGGATGCTCAACAAACCGGAAGGAAAGTTACGCTTACTTTATGAGTCTGCCCCCCTTGCTTTTTTGATTGAACAAGCGGGAGGAAAAGCCAGTACGGGAATGAATCGTTTATTAGATGTGGTCCCCGATAAACTCCATTACCGCACACCTTTAATTATTGGCAGTCCGAAAGATGTGCAGTTAGTTGAGTCCTTTATTCAGGATCATGCCAAACGAAATCAGTGAACAGTAGGCAGTAATCATCTGTAGAGTGCGTCAGCAGAATAACTTAGGTAATGCAGAAATTACTGCAATCCTGACGCACCATCTTTAATCAGTAAACAGCCATTTGTAGGTTGGGTGCAGCGGAGCGCAAAACCTAACGAAACATTCAACAATTATCAATGATCAATTCCCTATTCAAGCGAGGTATATTATGACCAAAACTAACCCCATTTTAAACATTGAAAATCAATACGGTCAAAGTATTTGGCTGGATAACTTGAGTCGAGATTTAATTGAATCGGGGGAACTGGCCCAGTTGATTGAAACGCGGGGGATTCATGGGATTACTTCTAACCCGGCGATTTTTGAGAAGGCGATCGCAGGCAATAAAATCTATGATGGGGCCATTCGCGCTGGAATTGAAGCCGGACAGTCCACCCTAGAGATTTATGAGTCGTTGGTATTCGACGACATCCGTAACGCCTGTGATGTATTTAAGCCCATCTACGAAGCCACTCAGGGGCTAGATGGCTATGTAAGTGTTGAAGTCCCCCCCAACTTAGCCAAAGACACCGACAGCACCATCCAAGAGGCCATCCGGTATTATCAGGCCATTAATCGGGAAAACGTCATGATTAAAATTCCAGGCACCCCCGAAGGCCTCCCAGCCGTTGAGGCCGCGATCGCCCAAGGCATTAACGTCAACGTCACCCTGCTCTTCTCCGTCCAGAGTTACATTGACACCGCTTGGGCTTACATCAAAGGCCTAGAACAACGGGCAGCCCAAGGCCAACCTATTCATAATATCGCCTCCGTTGCTAGCTTCTTCCTCAGTCGTATTGACAGCAACATCGACGACCGTTTAGATGCCAAAATTAAAGCCGGAGTCAGTCAAGACACAGCCAGTAAACTGATCGCCCTGAAAGGCAAAATCGCCATTGCCAACGCTAAAATCGCCTATCAACACTATAAAGACATCTTCGGTAGCCAACGGTGGCAAGCCCTAGCGGACAAAGGAGCCAAAGTGCAGCGCCTCCTGTGGGCTAGCACCAGCACCAAAAACCCCGAATACAGCGATGTCATGTATGTAGACGAACTGATCGGCCCCGACACAGTGAACACCCTGCCCCCCCAAACTGTGGAAGCTTGTGCCGATCACTGTGATCCCGCCAATCGGATCGAGTCTGACCTTGAAACAGCGAAACAGTACCTGAGTACACTACAAGATCCTGACGTTGACATTAATCTAGATGCCGTCATGGCGGAATTATTAGAAGAAGGCATTGATAAATTTATCAAACCCTTCGACTCCCTCATGGCCTCCCTAGAAGACAAAGTAAAACAACTGGCCACCGTCTAGTTGATTAATAATTAATAATTATTGATTATCAATTCACCCCCTAACTCCCCATTTCCTTCCTACAAACGATTTCATGATTACCCTGCAAGAAAATCCCCTGCGCGTTGGACTGCAACAAGAACGAACCCCCGAACCCCTGATTTTAACTATCTTTGGGGCATCGGGCGACCTCACCCAACGGAAATTAGTCCCCGCCCTCTATCAACTGAAAAAAGAACGTCGCCTTCCCCCCGAAATCACCATTGTCGGGGTAGCGCGTCGAGATTGGAGCGATGATTATTTCCGGGAACAAATGCGCCAAGGCGTGGAAGAATTTGGCGGCGGCATTGGGAACGAGGCCGTCTGGAACGACTTCGCCCAGGGCCTCTTTTACTGTTCCGGTAACATGGATGAGGCCGCCAGTTATGAGAAACTCGACACCCTTCTGAGTGAACTCGACGGCAAACGCGGCACAAGAGGCAACCGTGTATTTTACCTCGCCGTTTCCCCCAACTTTTTTGTCCCCGGTTTAAGAAACTTGGGGGCCGCCGGAATGCTCAAAGACCCCATTAAAAACCGGGTGGTGATAGAAAAACCCTTTGGCAAGGATTTAGGCAGTGCCAAGGCTCTAAATCGGGTCGTTCAGGAAGTTTGCCGAGAGGATCAGGTCTACCGGATTGACCACTATTTGGGCAAAGAAACAGTACAAAATATTCTCGTGTTCCGCTTCGGCAACGCCATCTTTGAACCCCTCTGGAATCGGAACTATGTGGATCATATCCAGATTACCGTTGCCGAAAGTGTGGGCGTAGAAGATCGGGCCGGCTACTATGAAACCTCTGGCGCACTGCGGGATATGGTACAAAACCACCTGATGCAGCTTTTAGCCATTACGGCAATGGATGCCCCTAATTCCCTCGATGCGGACAGTATCCGGAACGAAAAGGTCAAAGTCTTCCAAGCCATGCACTTGGCCGACACCCAAAACCTTGACCGTTCAGCTATTCGCGGGCAATACTCCGCCGGGTGGATGAAAGGGAAACCCATTCCGGGGTACCGGGAAGAACCGGGCGTTAAACCGGGTACGACTACCCCCACCTTTGTGGCGATGAAATTAATGATTGATAATTGGCGCTGGAAAGGGGTGCCGTTTTATTTACGCACGGGGAAACGTTTACCGAAAAAGGTGAGTGAAATTGCCATTCAGTTTAAGGAGGTGCCGTTACTGATTTTCCAGTCGGCAGCCCAACAAACCAGTCCTAATATTCTGGCTATGCGCATTCAACCCAATGAGGGGATTAATTTACGCTTTGAGGCGAAAATGCCGGGGCCAGATTTACGGACGCGCACGGTAGATATGGATTTCAGTTATGGGAGTTCTTTTGGTATGGAAACGGCAGACGCTTATAA
Source organism: Spirulina subsalsa FACHB-351 (assembly GCF_026130165.1). Classification (GTDB taxonomy): domain Bacteria; phylum Cyanobacteriota; class Cyanobacteriia; order Cyanobacteriales; family Spirulinaceae; genus Spirulina_A; species Spirulina_A subsalsa_A. The sequence continues at coordinate 21,155 of NZ_JAIHOM010000031.1, forward strand.
CCGTTTGTTATTGGATTGTATGTTAGGAGATCAAACCCTGTTTACTCGGGGGGATGAAGTGGAGGAGGCTTGGCGGGTCGTCACTCCGGCTTTAGCCGCTTGGGATGCTCCGGCTGATCCGGCTACAATTCCCCAGTATGAGGCTGGAACTTGGCAACCGACGGAGGCTGAGTTTTTGATTAACCGCGATGGACGACGTTGGCGCAGATTGTAAGGTCTGATCTGCTCTAGCTCGCTATTCAGGGGATTTATCCCCCCTAGCCCCCCTTTGGAAGGGGGGGACTGGAGTATCCCCCCTAGCCCCCCTTTGGAAGGAGGGGACTGGAGTATCCCCCCTAGCCCCCCTTTGGAAGGAGGGGACTGGAGTATCCCCCTTAGCCCCCCTTTGGAAGGAGGGGACTGGAGTATCCCCCTTAGCCCCCCTTTGGAAGGGGGGGACTGGAGTATCCCCCCTAGCCCCCCTTTGGAAGGGGGGGACAATACGGGCTTAACTTTTCAAGATTGTCTATTCCCTATTAACTATTACCCATTACCCATTACCTGATTATGGTTCCAACTTCCCCCCCTTTGGTTTCTCTGCAAGCCCCTAAAGATGTTTCGATTGATGAAATTGAAGCCTCTTTGCGGGATATTTGGCAAAACTATAGCTCTGGTGAGGCCGGTTTGGCGGCTACTCGCGCTACAACCTTTAGTTTTCTGATTTATGAACCGGATGGCACTCAGCTACTGTTAGCGGCGTTAGGGTTCTATACAGGCCCCATTGATGGCATTTCTGGCGGCCGCACAGAAGCGGCGATTAAGGCGGCACAAAAAGCCTATGATTTTGAGGTGACGGGTAAATCTGATGAGGCGTTTATCAAACGGCTTAAGGCGGAGTTTGAACAGTTGACGGTGTTGGATAAACAAACGCCGGATAATTTGCGCGCTGCGTTACAGTATGCGCCGGATTTGGATGGGGCGGGGGTGGCGGATGCGATCGCCTCTTCCAATCCTTGCCGCATCATCACCCTTTGCCCCACCACCGGAGCCGATGAAGGAGTAACCGCCCAAGTTTCCGCCTACTGTCCCATTCAAAAACGCAGCAGCAGCACTTTAATCTGTTGTGAATATATCAACCTGCGCGGCACAGCAGAAGCCCTAGAACGCATTGGGGGCATTATTTCCGCCCTAATGATCCCCGACTTACCGAAATTTATCTGGTGGAAAGCTACCCCCCAATCCGACTACGGATTATTCCAGCGCTTGGTCAAAAACTGCGACACCATCATTGTCGATTCCAGCAGTTTCAGCCATGCCGAAGCTGATTTACACTGTATTGGTAGCTTAATTGACCAAGGACTCCCCATTGCAGATTTGAATTGGCGACGGATTGCCCCGTGGCAAGAATTAGCCGCCGAAGCCTTTGATCCTCCTGAACGTCGTTTACAAATTTGGGAAGTGGATCAAGTAGTGATTGACTACGAAAAAGGCAACCCATCCCAAGCTTTATTATATTTAGGTTGGTTAGCCAGTCGGTTACATTGGAAACCCATTGCCTACGAACACGAAGGGGGAGATTATGATATCCGTCGTATTCGTTTTGTGGGGAAAGAACAGCGTCATATTTCTGTAGAGTTGGCGGGCATTCCTACGGCTGATTGGGGCGATATTCCGGGGGATTTAATTAGTTTGAAACTGGACTCCACCAACTGTGAGGCGGATTGTTGTACCGTATTATGCTCGGAAACGACTGGCTGTATGCGTATGGAATCAGGAGGGGGCGCTCAGTCTTGTCGCATTAATCAAGTGACTTCCCTTTCTGATCAAAAAACGGAACAATTATTGGGTCAACAATTGCAACGTTGGGGGAAAGATATGCTCTATGAAGAGAGTATGGTTTTAACCTATGAAATGATGCAGTTGATGGCAAGATAAAAGCAACTTGGAGGGTGAATCCTGTCATGGCGAGGGGGAGGAAAGGTTAATCCGGGAGATGTATCGGAAAAGTCCCCCGAAGCAATCCCTCCTTGACTCATAGAATCCTGTCATGGCAAAGGGGTATGTCTCCAATTGGCTTGGGGGATTTCAACTCCGGCTATGAGGACTGTTGGCGGTTTTGGATCTTTCATCTCTCTATTCTACTCTACCACCCGCGAATAGTTACTTCAAGGTTAGATCCCCCTCTGTATTCCACTTAAGAACCTTGAGAACCATTGCCCGCATTTCCGGGGGGTTTAGGAGGGATAGAAGAAGGGTTTTCCCGATGTAACATTAAATCTGTCATCGCCTGATTTAAGGCATTAGGATCCATAAAAACAATCTTAGAATTCGGACTTTCACTTAACTTTTCATTGGCATCGACATAACGTTGCGCTACTAAATATTGTAAAACTTTTTGTGCATCCGGCTGTAATTGCAATGCCTTTGATAACATTTCAATCGACTTAACCGTACCCTCCGTTTCCAATAAAGCCGCCCGTTTTTTACTCTCAGCCGCCCGTTCTAACTCTAGAGACTCCATCACCGTCCGCGCTGGGGTGATTTCTCGCACCTCCACCCGAGTAATTTTGACTCCCCAATTTCCTGTAGCTTCATCTAACTGTTGTAGTAGTTCCTGATTAATTTTATCCCGGGAGGAGTAGGTTTCTTCTAACTCTAATCGTCCAATGGCTGATCGTAGTGTTGTTACAACTAAGTTCTCAATAGCTGAAGTAATATCTTCGACAACATAGAAGGTTTTCTCTAAATCAATAATCTGCCAATACACTACTGCATCGACCCGTAAGGACACATTATCTTTAGAAATAGCATTTTGCGGATCAATGCCTAAGACCTTTTCCCGCGTCGTTTCTTCCACAACAATTGAATCCACAACCGGGACAATAAAATTGAGTCCGGGGGTCAGTTTTTTGTTATACTGTCCTAGTCTTTCAACTAAGGCCTCATTCCCTTCATTAATAATACGAATTGAGGCTAAAAATGCCCCCACTGTGCTAATAAATGCAGCCAGAACGCTATAAAGTAAAATATCCATAGGTTGGGAAGTATTAACGGGATTGTTCAGCGCTTCTAGGAAACACCCTAACTTACAATTATTATAGAACAGTCCCGGAAAGCCTATGGCAGGAAGGGGGAATCACCGGAGTGCCACAGAAACTCCGGTGAGTCTCCTCTGTTAACTTACACTTCAGTGATTGTCAGGTTTTGCCTTAGTGGTGATGGTGATGTTCACCATGATGATGATGGTGGTGGTGGTCATGGGTGTGACTGTGAAGGCTTTGAGCTAAACTGGGGTTAACGGTCACTCCGGTTTCTGCCAGAAGTGCCTCGATTTGGGGATTGGCCCAGTCTGCAACCATGTTCAAAAAATCAGGATGATCATTGACGCAAGCCATTTGAACGTAGGTGACTTTATAATATTTTTGGCGCAAATGCCCCATAATATGCTCTACATCTAACAGGGTTTCGTGGTTTTCTGTGGCAAAACCAATAGGCATCATAACAATGGCGGTTGCCCCTAATTCTATTAAGTTTTTGGCGGCTAGTTCAACATTAGGTTGTGTCCATTCAATTAAGGGGGTGTCATGGTTCAACCAACCGATGGAAATGAGGGGATATTTATGAATTAATTTAGCGCGAACGGCTTCATAAAGGGCTTCACTTTCCATAATTCCAGAGGTGAATCCTTTGGCTTTATGGGGACAACCATGATTCATTAAAACAATCCCGGTTTGTGAGGGTAAGTGAGCTACGGCTAAATCTTTTTGAATTTTTTCTTCGACTAAGCGGGCTAGGAGGTCAATATAGGCGGGTTCATTGTAAAAGGAGGGAATATATCGTGTTCCTTTTAACCAGTGTTCTCCGGGGTCTGCTAGGTGGCTGAGAGCGTGATTGACTTGTTCAACGGCGATGCCACTGGTAAAGATAGAATCGACGACTAACAGGGGATAAATCAAGAGTTTATCGAATCCCTCGGCTTTGATTTGGGTTAATATTTGTTCGGGTAAATGGGGGGCGCAAAAGTTGAAGGCTTTAAAGACTTTTACTTTGTCTCCCCAAGTTTTTTGAAGGGCTTGTTCTACTCCAGCTCGTTGTTGTTCAAAAATCTGATTATGGGGGGAAATAAAATTTCCGTGTTGATGACTCCATTCATGGAGGTCAAAGATGGCGAGTAATTTGGCTAGGGGGGGGTAAATCCAAGTGGGTACGGGGGCAAATTTAGCGGTCAGCAGATTTAGTGCTTGTTCGTTATAGTTGGCAAAGTCTTCATAACTTTCTACTTCACCATAACCCATGAGTAACACAGCAACGCGATCGCCGCCTGTGGGGGTATCTTTACTCTGGTGTTGGATTTTCTCTGGGGTAGCAACCACGATTCAACTCCTACAGGTGGATTCAGTTTCCAAATCATTTAATCTTTAGCATACCATCCCCTTGGGGGGGATGAGGGGATGAGAGGCAGGATGAGGGGATAGTATTGCTTTCCCCGCTTTCCAGAGATGGGGCTACCCTGCTCCAGTTTTTTCAGGTGTTTTAGGGTACACTTGGGCCCAGATCACCCTTGTTTTGAGTGATTAACACCGGACTTAAGGGAGGAATTTTTGAATTTTGCGAAATCCTCAATCTAGTTTGTGGAGTAATGACAAGGTGCATGACCAATGATCCTTTTAATCCGTTACAACTAAGGAGTTGCAAGCTTCTATGAAAATTTCTGCGATCGCCCTCAGCGCTATTTTAGGTCTAGCTACCCCTACGATTGCACAGATGGCCGTCCCCAGTCCCGTTGTCGCTCAAAGTCGTTTACCCATTGGCACCTTCCAGAATGCCGAGTGGTCTGTCACCCTAGACTATTACAACAACGCTCTGAGCTATTACGGCCGCAATCGACGCACGGACAATGACATTTACCTCAGTGGAGCCAGCACCGGAGGCAATGCCCAGCGACGAGTTTACACTTGGCGTAATGGCAACATCCGCTATCAAGTCGCTTGGCAACCTTCAGACCCTAATGTAATTCGTGTACAAGTAATTGATGGCAATGGACGGACAATCCTTAATACCCTCTTATATCGCTAAAATCTTAGATGGTACTATCCCGGAGGTGAAAGAAACCCAGAGGACTTATTGTCCCATCATTCCTCCTCCCCTGTGCCGTTTCGTGACTCCCTCTTTCATCAGGTGAACTATATATTCTGGCTGATTCTGGAAACATCGGGTTTTTTAGCTCTGATGTTTCTTTCTGTTATTTCTGCCGATTCAAACTCGACGGAAAAGCTGACCCAAGATTTGCGATAATGAGTAGTGAATCTTAATCAATAGATCCTATGAGTGAAGTTAAAACCATTTCAGGACGAGGCATTCCCCTCCAAGGTAATGATATTGATACAGACCGCATCATTCCCGCTCGTTTCCTGCGCTGTGTCACCTTTGACGGTTTAGGAGAACAGGCTTTTGCGGATGACCGTCAACAAATGCAGGGACAACACCCCTTTGATTTACCCCAATATCAAGGGGCTAATATTCTCGTCGTGAATGAAAATTTTGGCTGTGGTTCCTCGCGGGAACACGCCCCCCAAGCGTTGTCAAAATGGGGAATTCAAGCCCTCATCGGGGAGAGTTTTGCAGAAATTTTCTTTGGTAATTGTGTTGCGATTGGCATTCCCTGTGTAACGGCTTCGCCGGAACAAGTTGCCCAGTTACAACAGGCTTTAATGAATAATCCTCAAGGCACGCTTACCCTCAATTTAGAAGCATTAGAAGTGGGTTTTGAGGGCTTAACGTTTAAGGTTGAAATGGGGACGGGTTCTCAGCAAATGCTGACGACGGGAACATGGGATAGTTGTGGGCAGTTAGTGGCGAATCGGGAGCAAATTCTGGCGACTACGGCTCAATTACCCTATCTCGTTTGGGCTTGATCTAAAAGCGTTTTTGATGAGTTCAATGCCTCGAAAATTGACCCATCAAACAGACTTATTCCCGAGATTTGGAAACGCTATATGCTGTCATTTGTATTCAATCAGATGTCAAGATGCCTTCTCCAAAACCTCAAGGAAAATCCTTATCAAGTAGTGCATCATCTTTGTGAACAAGCTGATGTTGAGTCTAGCGTTGGTTTTTTTCAGCAAGCCCCACCTAGTACCCAGAAACCGGGTTGCGTTGATTGTCTGGTTTTCTCGGTGCGCCCTACCAAAAACCCGGTTTCTTATTTCGGATTAAGCAAAACGCCGACGTAATAAGGGTTGAATGAGTGCCAAAACTACCCCATCAAACAACACTAATACAGTCAACACTACGGCGAAATTCATTTCTCCCCAAGGGGCTGTCATGACGACACTATTTAACCCCCAATCACTATTGAAATAGAGATAACGAATGGGTTCAATGGCATAGGTTAAGGGGTTAAAAGAGGCAACCCATTTTAACCAGTTGGCCATAAAAGATAGGGGGGCTAAGGCGGTGCTGGCAAAGAGTAGGGGTAAGTTGGTGACAAAAATCACGGCAATCAGTTCAATATGTCCGGGGAGGGCAAAGGCCAGACCTAAACTGAGGGCGGTTACACCCAGGACAATCAAAAAGACAATGGTGGCGATCGCAATTAAACCCCCAATCCCCGGCAAACCTGCACCCAGTAAGGCACTCGCCCCGACAATCACCCCGGTCTGGATAAAGGCCAAGGCGATAATATACAGGGTAGAAGCGGCCACAATGGAATAACGAGTGGTCAAGGGAGCGACTAATAGACGATTGAGAAAGCCAAATTCTCGGTCAAACATGACCGGAAGTCCGGCATTTAATGCCCCAGAAAAGGCTGTAAATACAATTATCCCGGGGGCGAGAAACTGCCCATAATTTACATCAAATCCGAATAATCCTTGAGGGGCTTTATAAAACAATGCCCCAAATAAAATCAACCACATTAAAGGCTGAATTACTCCCGCCATTAAGGTGGAAGGACGACGCTGAAGTTGAATAAACAACCGTTGAGTTAGGGCGAGGGTTTCTTGAACAAAATTAGCCAGTTCATTCTCCCCAGTGGTCATTTCCGCTAGGGCTGGATTGGGGGCTAAACTGTTACTAGAATTGGGTAAAATCGATTGACTCATGGTAAAACTTTCCTCAAAAATAAACTTTCAAAACCAACAGATTTTTTAGCTTTTCATCGCTTGTTTTTGCTCTTTTTTTATGTCCCTTGTCCCAGCAGCCGCTAACTCTGCATCCATTAAGGTGCGTCCTGTGGCGGCTAAATAAACATCATCTAAACTGGGTCGCGATTGGGCTAAACTAAAGGTCGGTAAACCAATCGATTGTAAATTCTGCTCAATTTGGGTTAGGGGGTTACAATCCCGTTGCACCACTAAATTTAAGGAGTGGCCTTGGGCTTCATTAATAATTACCTCTTCCACAAAAGGTAAGGTTTGTAATTGCTGTTTGGCTTGTTGGGCTTCTTGGGGTGGGGTAAACTCCCGAATGCGTAAGGTAACGCGATCGCCTCCCACTTGATCTTTTAACTGGGAAGGACTGCCCTCGGCTAAAACTAAACCCCGATCAATAATGGCCAGACGATCGGCCAAAGCGTCTATTTCTTCTAGATAATGACTGGTAATTAAAACCGTTGTCCCCGCTTCCCGTAACTGACGCAGAAAGTCCCACATGACAAAACGACTTTCTATATCTAACCCCACAGTGGGTTCATCTAAGACTAAAAGTTGCGGTTGATGCAATAATCCCGAAGCGAGATCCAACCGTCTGCGCAATCCCCCGGAATAGGTTCCGGTTTTTTGATCCCCATAGTCTTGTAATCCCAACAGATTCAGTAATTGTTCAATCCGTTGCCGGGCTAAGGCACTGGGTAAATGGTACAGGGCTGCTTGTAACTTTAACAATTCTCGCCCGGTTAGCATTTTATCTAAGGCGACCTCTTGGGCGACATAGCCGAAGTATTTTCGCGCTTCCTTGGGGCGATCGCGCACGGAAACCCCACAAACTTCAATTTTCCCCTCGTCGGGCTTGGCAAGGGTACATAAACAGCGAATGGTTGTGCTTTTGCCCGCCCCATTGGGACCCAAAAGCCCGAAAATTTCCCCCTTTTCTACGTGAAACGAGATATCTTTCACGGCCTCTGTAGCCCCGTATTTTTTCTTTAAATGCTCTATAACAACGGCAGCAGCCATAACTTTACAATTTGCAACACTCTACGTTCCCCTATTGTGACACAATCCCCCCCCGTTGACGGAGGGGGATTAGCGAAATTAGAAACCGGGTTTTTAGTCGGGTGTGTCGAGAAAACCAGACCATAAAGGCAACCCGGTTTCTGGCTAATGACTGGACTCCCGATTCCCCAATCACTCTTGCCTTAGCCCAGAGGAATCACGATGACAAACTCTGTGCCTTGTCCTTCTTGGGAGTGGCACTCAATGCGCCCTTTGTGCTTCTCAACGATAATCTGATAACTAATGGATAACCCTAATCCAGTGCCTTTGCCGGGGTCTTTAGTGGTGAAGAAGGGGTCAAAAATGCGCGATCGCACCTTCTCGGGAATCCCCACCCCATTATCCCCCAGTCGGATTTCCACTTGATGATCCAGCAAGCGCGTTTGAATGGATAAACGCGGCACATCCTCAAGATCAGATTGATGATATTTCATCTCTAGGGCATCAATGCTATTGCTCAACAAATTCATAAACACCTGATTGAGTTGGGCTGGATAACATTCCACCAGAGGCAAGGTGTCATAGTCCTTCACCACCTCAATGGTTTTACTTGTGGCACTGCTTTTAAAACGATGTTGCAAGATTAACAGAGTGCTATCAATCCCCTCATGAATCTTCGCGGGTTTTTTCTCAGCCTCATCAATCCGGGAAAACGTCCGCAAAGATAACACCAACTGCCGAATCCGTTCCGCCCCAATTTTCATAGAATCAAGGGTGCGGGGAAGGTCTTCTTCCAGAAAGTGAAGATCAATCTCATCGGTGTGTTGAATAAGATCGGGATGAGGATTGGGGTAGTAGTCCCGATATAGTTCCAACAGCCCTAAAATATCTTGGGCATAGTCCTCCACATGGGTTAAATTGCCATAGATAAAGTTGACGGGGTTGTTGATTTCGTGGGCAATCCCGGCCACTAACTGCCCTAAACCGGCCATCTTCTCATTATGAATCAGTTGGGTTTGAGCGGTTTTCAACTCTTGGAGGGCGATCGCCAGTTCCTGGGCCTGTTGACGAGTCGTTGCCAACAATTCGGCCTGTTGCAGCGCTACCCCCAACTGTTCCGACACTTGCAGCAATAACTCCCCTTCCGCCACATCCCAAGTCCGAGGGGTGCTATTTTGATAAACGGCCAACAATCCCCATAGCTTCTCCCCTTGATAAATCCCTACAATGACATAGGCTTTCGCCTGCATTTGATGCAAAACATTGAGATAACAAGGACTAAATCCCGCCTGTGCAATATCATCACACATCCGCATCGGGCTTCCTGGAGTAAAGCGTCCCCCTTGGGTATCTTGGAGATAGGTGTCCGCTTTGGGCAGGTGGGCGAGGTTTTTTAAGCTACAGTCACTGAGATTCCCGCGTAACTTGGGATAAACCCATTGTTCCGCCATCAAATGAATCCAGCCCTCTCCCACAGATTCAAAGACAAATTCACCACTCCAATCCTCATTAAAGCGATAAATCACCACCCGATCCACCGCTAAAATGGTTTTGACTTCCTCAGCAGCCGTGCGGCAAATCGTAGCAAGATCAAGGGATTGGCGGATTTTGCCGATAATAAGGGCCGTGGTTTTCTGGCGTTGGAGGGATTTTTCCTGTTCCGCCGCGATCGCTAATTGTGCCGATTGGGCTTGCATTTGTTGCAAATATTGCCCCTGTTGAATGGCCATCCCCAACTGAGAACCAATTTGGGTCAACAGTTCCACCTCATCAGCTTGCCAGTAACGAGGGGCCGAATTTTGATAGGCCGCTAACAAGCCCCAGAGATTCTCCCCCAAGAAAATGGGAACAATCATATAAGCCCGGGCTTGTAATTGTTCTAACATTTGGAGATGACAAGGGGAAAAACCCACCTCATAAATATCCGTAACTGTTGAGGTTTCATGGGCAGCATAGCGACCCCCCTGAGTTTCTCGCAAATGTTTGTCCGAAATAATTGGGCAGTTTTTCCCCACCACAGTCCGCCATTCTTCCCCTTTGGACTCCGCCATAAATTCCCCGCTCCAATCCGGCAGAAAGCGGTAAATCACCACCCGTTCCGCTTGTAAAACCTGCCGCACTTCTTGAGTCGCCGTGTTAAAAATGGTTTGCAGGTCTAAAGAACGGCGGATTTTTTCGCTAATACTAGCGAGGGTTTTTTGTCGTTGGGCGACTTGGCCGAGATATTGGGCTTGGGAACGGGTTTTGGCTAATAATTCCGCTTGTTGGAGCGCAATGGCTAACTGTCGCCCAATTTGGGCTAATAAGTCCACCTCGTGGCTTTCCCAACGTCGGGGACCAGAGTTCTGATAGGCCGCTAAAAGGCCCCACAACTGCTCTCCATGTAAAATGGGTACAATCACATAGGCGCGGGCTTGAAACTGCTCTAACAGGGCAATATGACAGTCCTGATGCCCCGCTAAGTAGATGTCATCAATAGCGAAGGTTTCCCCGTGAACATAACGCCCCCCTTGGGTTTCCTGAAGGTGGGTGTCGGCAATAATGGGCTGTTCTCCCCCCACTAAACTACACCACTCCTCCCCTTTAGATTCCGCCACAAATTCCCCACTCCAGTCGGGGAAAAAGCGATAAATAGCCACTCGTTCCGCTTGTAATACCTGACGGACTTCTTCGGTACTGGTGCGGAAAATCTGCTCAATTTCCAAGGAGGCACGGATTTTGTCGGCGATCGCACTCATGAGACGATGATAACGCGCTGCCTTTTCCCGTTCCATTACCTGTGCCAACTCCCGCGCTTGTCCCTGCACCCGTTCCAGCACATCATTTTGTTGCAGCGCGACACTCAAATGTTCCGCAATATGACGAATAAATTCAATTTCTCTTGCTTCCCAATCCCGAGGCCGATCACATTGATGAATACAAATTAACCCCCATAATTTCTCCCCCTTCAACAGAGGCACCACCAGATTCGCCCTCACTTGAAACTGAGCTAAAATCTGACTGTGACAATCACTTAATCCCGCCGCCTGAATATCCGCCACCGCCTGAATCCGCCCCTTTTCGTAGTGCGCAGCAAACTGATCTCCAAAACAGTGATCACAGACCCTTTTCTCCAAGACCGAAGACACACCCGACCGAATTTCCTCACAGATAAATTCTCCCTGCCAATCTAACTCCGGATAAAAACGGAAAATCGCCGCCCGATCTGACTGTAACAACTGACAAATCTCTGTCACCGTTGTTTGAAAAATAGTTTCCAGTTCTAAAGACTGACGAATACGAGTAATAACCCCTAAAAGAGCTTTTTGTTGTTGAATTTGGGTTAATTCTTCAGTTGTAATCATAATAACTAATCAGCGATTCCCTCCTGCTAAAGTAACAAAGAATTGTGACAAAAATGAGACAGGCTCAAGAGCTTAAACCCGTTTGATAATTTCAGAATTATTTTTTGAGTTGCGTCTAAAAAATCTAGGATGGGTGGGTTTTACGACCTAGCCGATTCCGGCTAATGTCCAAGCTCAGTCAGTTTTAGGGTGATACACACAGCAGAAACCTGTCAGAAATTCTTGAGGCAAGAACTGAATGGAGAAAGCACTGAGAAGGAACTCATCACTTTTCTCTGCCTGCACAAATTTCCGCCATTAAAAATAATTTATTCTTCCTCTCTTATTGTAAGGGATGGGCTGCCTTTTCTCCCAAAAATACTCAGTCAGGCTGGAGGTTGTCCAACAATCTCCCCACCCCCGAATCAACAATAAATCATTGTAGGGGGCGAACCATCGTGACCCGTTAAGCATCAATGTCCTCTGGTCAAGGTTAGGGCATCGGAACTGTTCACGGATTACTGATTACTGATTACAATTGGTTCACAAGACTGACCCGATAAATAACCAACCTTGTGGAAAAAACGCCAAGTCAAAACCACGGCAGCAGTCATCAGTCCAAAGACACAACCTAACCATAGACCAATGGCTTGTAGCCCCAGCCTCTGGGCTAATAAATAGCCACTACTGAAGCCGACTAACCAATAACACACAATGCCAATAACTAGGGGAATTTTTGTGTCCTTAATACCGCGTAATGCACCGTTTGCCACAACTTGCACTCCATCAAAAATCTGAAAAACAGCCGCCACTTTTAACAAGCTCTTGCTTAATTCAAAAACCTCTATATTTTCAGCTTGATTAACGTCTAAATATATGGTAATAACCAATTCTGGGAAAAACCATAAAATCATGGCCATTAAACTCATAAACCAAGATGACAAAAGAATACCTACTATTCCTGACCTTTTTGCACTTTTTACGTCACAACGCCCCAGATTTTGACCGACTCGCATAGTCGTAGCATAGGCAATCCCCAAGGGAATCATAAAGGTAGTAGCCGCCGTTTGTAGGGCGATTTGATGGGCGGCAAGGGAAACTGTTCCCCAGAGTCCCATGAGATAGGTAATAACGGTAAATAAACTTGCTTCGACCAGGAATAGCAGGGCGGAGGGGGTGCCGATGCGGAGTAATTCCCATAAAACCGGGAGATGGATTTGATAGCACCGGGTAAAGAGGTGATAAGGTTTTAAGTGGCGATCATAAAATATGCCAATTCCTAGTAGCAGAAACTTCACCCAGAAGGCTAAGGTACTCGCCCAACCAATCCCCGCAATTCCGAGAGTAGGAAAGCCCAATTTTCCAAACATGAGGACGTAATTTCCCCCCACATTTAGCAGAATTCCTGTCACCATAATAATCATGACTAAACGGGGACGATTGAGGGCAGAAGTCATATTTCTTAAGGCGATAAATCCCAAGGCGGCTGGAAGTCCCCACACAATAGATTGTAGATAGGCCTGGGTGAGAGGTAAATGATCTTCTGATTGGCCTAACTGCCGCAAAATCGGCGTAAAGTGCCATGTTAGGAGCATCAGGGGGAGGGATAACAAAAGGGTCAGCCAGAAGCCTTGGGCGTTGATTAGACGCAGTTTGGGGAAGTCTCCAGCCCCGAAGGCAATGGCAGCAACAGCGCCGACGGCCGATAACATCCCGGTGGAGACGATGAGGAAGGTGGTAAAGGTGACAGCACCTAATGCACCTCCGGCTAGGGCTTTCGGGCCTAATTGTCCCATCATAATGGTATCTACAAAATTGATCACCGCTTCTGATAATTGGGCGGCGGCTAAGGGAATCGCCAGTTGTAGACAAGCTTGAATTTCTTGAATCCAAAATGATTTAGCTCTCACCCAAATATGACTCCTCAACGTAGTGCGGACGTTAAGAGTATCTTAGAGCTTGCTGAGAAAGTCTACTGGTCGGGGAGTCGGGAGTCAGAAATAATTAGGGTCTGCTGAAAAAGCCCAATGCTAGAATCAACATAGTGACGACCTTCATGAGGGGGAGTAAGGAGGGAAGGAACTCTGGTCTAGCTTAATTCTCTGAAGATTTGAGGATTTGTTGCACAACAGTGGGGTCTAATTCCAGAAGCTCGGCAATTTCATCAGGAGACATCCCTCGGTCAGCTAAACGGTGGATGAGTTGCTGTTTCATCTGCTCTCGTCCTTGCTGCAAACCCTGCTCTCGACCCTGTTGTAAACCCTGCTCTCGTCCCTGTTGTAAACCTTCCTCTAGTCCCTCTTGCTTCATTTCTTGAGCAAAACGAGTCTTTTTCAAATTCTCCACACTAAACATTTCTCCTAACTCCTGACGACTAATCTGGGGCAATTTATACAAAACAATCGTTTCT
>NZ_JAIHOM010000031.1:35109-47378 GCF_026130165.1 Spirulina subsalsa FACHB-351
TTCTCGGGGAGTGGGTTCTATATTAGGACTTCTAAACAGGATAACAGCGCGCCACGGGGCTTGGGGATGATTGGTGCGCAGATACAGAAACAGTTCGGAAAACAAACGGGCGTAGAGGTTGGGGTCTTTTTGAAATTGAACTTCGGTGAAGTAGAGGGGGGCTTGAGGGGTGATGGTTTGGGGGAAGAATACCCCGTCAATGCGAAAGGCGGTTTGTTTGATTTCGATGGACTCGAAACGGTAGGGATTATCAGGGGTGGGGGCTTGTCCTAGCAGGTCAAAGAGGGTGTTGGGTAGTTCTTTGAAGATGCGGTAAAAGATGGTGTCGGTTTTCATGAGGGGGAGTAAGGAGGGAAGGAACTCTGATGTTTCCACATTATGTAGGTGGAAAACAAATTAGCTCGGCTAATCCCTGAATATTATACTAGGAGGTAGTTTGTCCCGCGCTCACCGTTGGGCTGAGTCGCCCACGGCCACGCTTTGATGTGTTACTGTGGGGTTTTTCAATTTGTAGTTGATGCTCTCTGCCCTAGAAAAGCTGTCCTAAAAGGACGGGGCTTTAAACCCAAATTTTCAGTAACTTTGAGGAAACAATGCACGGTTTTATACCCCCAGAAAGGTTTTTTCCCTATCTCACTTGGACGGAAATTGAACAGATGGAGGATCGGGAAAATGTGGTCATTGTTCAACCGGTGGGAGCGATTGAGCAGCATGGCCCCCATCTGCCTCTGGTGGTGGATGCGGCGATTAGTGTGGGGGTGTTGGGGCGAGCGTTGAGTTTATTGGGGCCGGATATACCAGTCTATGCCCTGCCGCCGTTGTATTATGGCAAGTCTAATGAGCATTGGCACTTCCCCGGCACGATTACTTTATCGGCAGAAACGCTGTTAGGGGTGATTCGGGAGATGGCCGGGAGTATTTACCGGGCAGGGTTTCGGAAGTTGGTGTTGTTTAATGCCCACGGGGGACAACCTCAAGTGATGCAAATTGCAGCCCGGGACTTGCATCAAGAGTATGGCGATTTATTGGTGTTTCCCTTGTTTGTTTGGCGGGTTCCCAATGCAACGGGGGAGTTACTCAGTGCCAAGGAGTTGGAGTATGGGATTCATGGTGGGGAGGCAGAAACGAGCTTAATGTTGTCTCTTTTGCCGGAGCAGGTGCGTATGGAGAGGGCTGTTTGTGAGTATCCGCCCGCTATGCCGGAGGGGAGTCTATTGAGTATGGAGGGGGCTTTACCGTTTGCTTGGGTGACGCGGGAGTTAAGCCGGAGTGGGGTACTGGGAGATGGGACGAAGGGAACGCGGGAAAAGGGCGATCGCATTTTGCAATCTTTGGCCCAAAGTTGGGTGAAGGTTCTGCAAGAAGTCTATCACTTTCAACAACCGGGGGGATAAGCAGCGAAGACTATCCCCTAAGCGGTTTCTAACCACTCGAAAATTAGATCCAGTTGGTCTAAGGTGACTAAACCATATTGCCAGAGAATCATGGGGATACAGTGCGCGGCACTGGCATCCCGATTTCGACGAAGTGCGATCGCCACAGATTCGGAGGGAATCGCCAGTTCATCCTGTAAAAATTTAACTAAAGCTTGTAAGAGTGATGATTTCATGAGCTTGTACCGTGTAAGGAGTAATTAATTCAACAGAGTTAAAACAAGGAATATCGAACCAATCAAAAAGTTTCCCAAGGCTCTTGATTAAAACATCCGATCCACTACCTTAATCTTGCCTTTCCGAATAGCCCGCAGGAGTCGGTTAATCGCCCGCGCATCCTCTTCCGGGAGAGACTCTTCACAAACCGCCGCCAGTAAACCATAACGATCGGCTGTTGTGATTTGACCCGTCTCACTTGCAGCAACCAAAATTTCGGAAATAGAACCGGGAATTAGTTGGACTGGAGGCAACATGGCTTTAAGTGGATGACGCTCAGTCTAATATCACCCATTTTTCCCAGAGCGGACGTGATTAGTCCCCAAGGTCAGGAGTGAATTTGATCGCAAAATACGGTGATAAGTAACACGGATAAGCAGTGATCAGAACAACAAAAAATGGTGATTAAAATCACCTGCAAACCCCCATAAAAATAAATCCTTAGAGACTTGACAAATCCCGCCAACTAGAGTATATGTTGTATATTAGGATACATAAATCGTTCATCTCCCTGCATAACTTAAAGTTATCAAAGACTTGCAACATCAAGCCTTAAACAAGCCCCTGAGCAACTAACCCTAATGTGGGAACTTCCATCTGGGAATGCCCAGTCAAAAGAGTCTAGTTTAGATTGGTAGATTGAGCCAGAATTTGGTCTGATGTTGAGTCAAATCGAGTCAAAATACTAGAGCTAATAATGTATAGCGGGGAGACGGAAGTAGGCCAATGACCGAAGGAACGCACCGCATCTGGAAATCCTTCCAACTAATGAAAGAGTAAAACTAGACATGATGCTTGCGCCTTTACTAATCAGTTTATCAATCGCTTCCGTGGCAGTTTGTTTAAATATCAACACCCAAGAAGAGATCGTCAAAGTGACGGCTGGATTTATTGCCTTGCTCTGTTTATTTCTGAGCCTCTTCTTTGCCCCTTGGTTTCTCAAACTGTTGATTCTGGCGTTACCCTTGGCGATGGATAAACTCAATGGATTCAAAAAAGTGACTGATTAATTCACCTGAATTTAATTCACCTGAATGTTGCTCTTATGGCTTCTAGTTGTGCCTCAGTGCTAGGTGACTTGAATGTTTCCGTTTGTGATCTTCCTCTTAGGGGGCTATGCTCCCCTGAGAGGCTGATTACTGATCACTAGACATCTCCTAAAACCCTGTTTTAGAAGCGGTGGAATAGGAGTTTCAGCCCGATTATGGGAGATGTCTACTGATTTAAGCCACTTGCTTTACCTGCATTCCACTCCGGAGAAGAATAGCGAGAATAGGGGGTAACTCCTGACTCATCGCAGACTTGACCACATAAGCATTAGCTCCTTTTTTTAATCCCCACATCCGATCAAACTCTGTGTTTCGATTAGAACAGAATACCACCGGAACCTGATTCCAATGGGGATGATTTCTTAACCAAGTGCAGAATTGATAACCATTTAAAGAAGGGACAATTGTATCGGTAATGACTAAATCCGGCAAATGTTCAGCAAACTTAACTTGTGCTTCTAAACCATCTTCCGCTTCCACTACGCTACAGTTACAGGATTGTAATAAACTGGCAAGCTTTTGCCGGAAGGAAGGAGATTGATCAATAATTAAAACTTGACTCATAAGAACCCATTCACATCGCTTGGACGTTTAGATGATTAGAGGAGAGGGGCGTTAAACGCTGATTCTCGCAGGATAAGGCATTACTAGCCATTATTAAACTCGATTAGGGTGGCTGAAACCGTGATGTAGTCAACTGTTATGTTGTGATCTATCCGTGTTTTTACTGTGATTTTGATCAACATTAAGATTTATGTTTCAGTGACAACTGCCATAATGCTGAATTGTGCTGACGAAGAACTGGACAAATAGGATCGGAAATTATGGGAATATAGTAAAGAGATAGCCTAGAATTGACATGACAATATTGAACGCTGAAAAACTTTTATTTACCCCAGCATCTGTGGAAAGTGATGGAATCCCGGTTATTTTTGCTTTTCCCAATGAATATAGTGTGGGAATTACCAGTTTAGGGTATCAGGTGGTGTGGTCTACCTTAGCACTGCGGTCTGATGTGCAGGTGAGTCGTTTATTTACGGATATTCAGGAAACATTACCCCGAGAACCAGAATTATTAGGTTTTTCTCTATCTTGGGAACTGGATTATATTAATATTTTAAATTTGTTGGAATCCCTCGATATTCCCGCTCATGGGGAGGAACGAACAGAATACCATCCCCTCGTTTTTGGTGGGGGGCCTGTTCTAACGGCTAATCCAGAACCCTTTGCCGCGTTTTTTGATGTAATTTTATTGGGGGATGGGGAGGATTTATTAGACCAGTTTCTCGACCATTATAAAATGGTGAGAAATGCCCCCCGTGGGGAAAAGTTACGCGCTCTGGCACAAGTTCCGGGGGTCTATATTCCCAGTTTGTATGAGGTAGTTTATCAGGATATAACCTCTGGAATTGAAGAGATTAAGCCGAAAATATCGGGAATTCCTGGCACTATTCAAAAACAAACCTATCGCGGG
Source organism: Spirulina subsalsa FACHB-351 (assembly GCF_026130165.1). Taxonomy (GTDB): domain Bacteria; phylum Cyanobacteriota; class Cyanobacteriia; order Cyanobacteriales; family Spirulinaceae; genus Spirulina_A; species Spirulina_A subsalsa_A. The sequence goes on from NZ_JAIHOM010000031.1 coordinate 39,282, forward strand.
AATACGTTATCTGCTTCTACGGTGGTGACAGAAAAGGCGGCATGGGAAAATATCTATATGGTGGAAGTGGTGCGAAGTTGCCCGGAAATGTGCCGTTTTTGTTTAGCCAGTTATTTAACGTTACCCTTTAGAACAGCGAGTGTTGAAGGGTCTTTAATTCCGGCTATTGAACGGGGATTAAACGTAACAAATCGTTTGGGTTTGTTGGGGGCATCGGTGACACAACATCCCGAGTTTGAAGCCCTTTTAGATTATATTAATCAACCTAAATATGAGGATGTTCGTCTCAGTATTTCCTCGGTTCGTACAAACACGGTGACAGAAAAACTAGCACAAATTTTGAGCCAACATGATAGTCGTTCGATTACCATTGCCGTCGAAAGTGGTTCAGAACGGGTGCGGCGAATTATTAATAAAAAATTAGCGAATGAGGAGATATTGCAAGCGGCGGAAAATGCCAAAGCGGGGGGATTAAAAGCACTCAAACTTTATGGCATGGTGGGGATTCCGGGGGAAGGGGAGGAGGATATTGAGGCAACGGTGCAGATGTTAAAGGAGATTAAACAGGGGGTGCCGGGGTTGCGTTTAACCCTAGGTTGTAGTACCTTTGTGCCTAAATCCCATACTCCGTTTCAATGGTTGGGGGTGAATGGTGAGAGCAAGAAGCGGTTACAGTATTTACAGAAACAATTGCGATCGCACGGTATTGATTTCCGACCAGAAAGCTATAATTGGTCAGTAATTCAGGCTTTGATTTCCCGAGGCGATCGCAGAATTACCCCCCTCTTAGAATTAACTCGTCACTATGGCGACTCTTTAGGCAGTTATAAACGAGCCTTTAAACAACTCAAAGGACAACTTCCCCCCTTAGAATTTTATGTCCATCAAAACTGGGACACCCAGCAAGTGCTACCTTGGCAACACCTCGCTGGGCCACTCCCTCAGTCCACCTTGATTAAGCATCTTCAAGAAGCTATGAATTGATAATTGATAATTAATGATTGACAATTGATGACAAATTGAGCTAAACGTCGCCCCTAATTTCTTCGACGACACCATCCCGCACCAAAATTTCTACATTCAACTTGCGCACGAGATTATCCCCGACTTGGACATGGAAAAAGCTTTCCATCTGTCCTTGATGCACCTCTTGTTCCAACTCCAGAGCAGACAGTTGATCCAATTGTTGGAGTAACTGATTTTTGCGCTGCTGAAACTCATTTTTCTTTTGATTGACTTGGTTCTGAATCGCCTCAATTTGTTGGAGGGCTTGGGGATTAGTCAACGTAATCCCCTGTTTTTGGATTTCTGAAATCGCCCGTTGCCCCTGCATATCAATTTCTTGTAACTGGCGATCCAGTTGACTGGTTTGGGCTTGTAGCTGTTGCTGCATTTCCTCCTTCCAACGAGGAGTCACAACCACCTTCAGGTTAATCGGACGTTTTAACATTAGTTGCGGTTTATTCTCATCCATCAATCTTGTTTCCTTACTCTGCTCGTTGTAGATTCGTCGTCGAAAATGGGAAGCGATCGCCCATCAACTCCGTTCAAACATCCCGTCGATCATATCGCGATACTGTTCCGCGATCACAGGACGACGCATTTTTAACGTTTGAGTCAATTGACCATTGTCCATTGTGAACGGTTGGGTAATCAGACGGAACACCCCAACCCGATCATCCGGTCGGTAGCCCGGACGCTCTTTCACCCGTTGATTGAGTTCTTGCCGGAACAAATCCACAATTTTCGGATGATCTAGGTCTTGCCTTGCAGAATCTCCCGGTAGGGGTAAGGTCAACCCTAACCCCTCTTCCGTGACCCACTTTTGCAGTGCGTCAAAATTCGGCACAATCAGCGCTCCCAGCATCTTTTGATCCTGTCCAACCAACATCATCTGATCAATATAGGCGCTGCAAATACAAGCATCCTCAATGGGTTGGGGTTCGATATTTTCCCCATTACTCAAAACAATGGTATCTTTAGCCCGTCCGGTCAAAACCAGTTGATTGCCGTGACTAATCATGCCCAAATCCCCACTATCAAACCATCCTTCAGGATCAATCGCCTTCGCCGTCGCTTCAGGATTTTTATAGTATCCCCTCATCACTTGGGGGCCTCGAATCAAAACCAGCCCTTGAGTTTGGTTGGGCAAAGTTTGGCGCGTCGTGGGGTCTACAATGCGGATTTCCGTGTAAGGCAGAGTTAAACCCGAAGACCCCCGCAGATTATTATGAGGACGGCGTACTGTAGCAATAGGCGAGGTTTCCGTTAGACCATAGCCCACTAACACCGGAATATCCAGCAATTCAAAAAAGGCATCAATATGACGAGCTAAAGACCCACCCCCACTAATAAACGCCTTCACACAGCCTCCCGTAGCCGCCCGAATCTTCGTGTAGACAATTTTATGACCTAACAAGTGGAGGGGGGTTAAACTAAGGGCTTTGAGGCGTGCTAGGAAGCGTTGAGAACCACTGGGGTTAGGGTCTTCGAGACTCATATTTTGGGCAATCCGTCGCGCTTGGACATAGCTTTGAGACACCCCGAGGAAAAAGTGAATCAACCGTTGTTTACTCGGGGGTTGTTCCCGGAACGACTTCTGCACCCCCTCATAAATCGATTCCCACAGACGAGGCACCCCCACCATAAAATGGGGCTTAAACTGAGTGATATCCTTCTTAAACGTGCGAATACTGGTATAGATTTGGGTACAAGCCCGAGAGAGCAGAAAATACTCTACACTGCGCTCATAGGAATGCCAACTGGGGAGAATGCTTAAAGCGCGATCGCCCGGTTGCGGTTGAACCACCGTCGCCGCCCCATTCACCTGATGCAGAAAATTCCCATGAGTTAACATCACCCCCTTGGGTCGTCCCGTCGTCCCCGACGTATAAATCAACGTCGCCAACATATCCAGCGTTTGGGTCGTAGGTTTTAAGGTCGTCTCCTCCCCCACCACCAAACACTGAGCAAAATTGACAATCTTAAAAGGACTCTCCGCCGGAGGCGTTTCATCCGACAACAACACCACAAACTGCACCGATAAATCCGCCAGTTCCGGCTGTAATTTCTCCAAAGTCGCTAAATCCTGCACCACCAAACTGGTACTATCACTATGCTCGAAAATATACAGCAACTCCTGCCGTTCCGCCTGAGACGAACGCACCGCATTCGCCGCCCCCACCAACAGAATCCCCTGATCCGCAATCAACCACCGGGGACTGTTATCCGCAAACAAAGCCACCTTATCATTAGCTTTCACCCCCAACCCTTGCAGCCCCGCCGCAAACCGCTTAATTTTTTCATAGAGTTGGGCATAGGTTAAAATCACCTCCGGTTTACTATGGGGGTCATGAAGCGCAATAATTTCACCATAGTTTTCCACCAAAATCGGCCACAGTTCACTCAACCCTTGTAACCTTGAATAGTCCAAAGAAGCAGATCCGTTGCCTAGTGCATTATTCATAGGATTTAAACCTCACTGAAAGTTGACGTTTAGAATAGGACTGTTTCACGGGTAGGCTATCTAGAAACCCGATCAGCCATTGATTTTTTAAGTCTATCCTCTGTTGAGAGTTCTTTTTTCTCCAGTGGACAGAAAGCGAACTATCCCACCCACAACAGGACGAGCATTATTGAGGGTCTGCTGAAAAAGCCCAACGCTAGACTCAACAAGGGAATAGGGAATAGGTAATAGGGAATAATTCTTAATTCCCCGACTCCCGACTCCCCCGCTCCCCTGCTCCCCTGCTCCCCTGTTCCCCTGTTCCCCTGCTCCCCTGCTCCCCTGCTTTCTTAAGCAACCGTACCCCTAGAAGTAGATTTTCTCCCCTCCCCCTACCAGATAGGGAAACATTGAACGATATACTAAAGACTGATTCGCTGATAACAAACTGAAATAACCCGTTTTGGCTGGTTTAGGCATCATACCCTCCCTGACCCAGCCCCCAATGCCCTTAAAGTGACTCAAAATCGATGAATTCAGGAATTGACCTACAAGGAAGTTTTATACAATCCCTCCAACAGCTGGGGATTCCCCCAGAAATCGCCAAAATCTTCTGGCTTCCCCTGCCCATGGTATTAATGGTCATTGGGGCAGTAGTTGGAGTCCTCGTTAGCGTATGGCTAGAACGGAAAATCTCCGCCGCCGCCCAGCAGCGTATCGGCCCAGAATTTGCCGGCCCACTCGGAGTCCTACAACCCGTTGCCGACGGTCTAAAACTGGTATTTAAAGAAGATATTGTTCCCGCCCAAGCTGACAATTGGCTGTTCACCCTGGGGCCAGTATTAGTCGTAATCCCGGTGATTTTGTCCTTCCTCATTGTGCCGTTTGGACAAAATCTCTTAATTACCGACCTCAATGTAGGGATTTTCCTCTGGATTTCCCTCTCCAGTATTGCCCCCATCGGCCTATTAATGTCCGGCTATGCCTCCAACAATAAATACTCCCTCTTAGGGGGATTGCGCGCCGCCGCCCAATCCATTAGTTATGAAATCCCCCTCGCCTTAGCCGTCTTGGCCGTAGCCATGATGTCCAACAGCTTAAGCACCATTGACATCGTGCAGCAACAATCCGGCTACGGGATTTTGGGCTGGAATGTGTGGCGGCAACCTGTCGGCTTCCTGATTTTCTGGATTGCCGCCCTCGCCGAATGTGAACGTTTACCCTTTGACTTACCCGAAGCCGAAGAGGAATTAGTCGCCGGGTATCAAACCGAATACGCGGGGATGCGCTTTGCCCTGTTCTATGTGGGGTCTTATATTAACCTCGTGTTATCGGCCCTGATTGTCGCTATCCTCTACCTCGGTGGTTGGGAATTCCCCATTCCCCTAGACTCCCTCGCAGGCTGGTTAGGCATTAGTGAAACAACCCCTTGGTTACAAGTAGTGACAGCCTCCTTGGGCATCATTATGACGGTTCTTAAGGCTTATTTCCTCGTCTTTATCGCCGTTTTACTCCGTTGGACACTACCCCGCGTCCGTATTGACCAACTGTTAAACCTCGGCTGGAAGTTTTTACTGCCTGTGGCCTTAGTGAATTTACTCCTAACGGCCGGCCTGAAACTGGCTTTCCCCATCGCCTTCGGGGGCTAAAATGAGGCATAAGTCCTTACAATTTGGAGAATACAGAGGCTAATTATGTTTAAGTTCCTCAAACAAGTTGGCGACTATGCCAAAGAAACCGTACAAGCGGCTAAATATATCGGTCAAGGTCTATCTGTTACCTTTGACCATATGCAGCGCCGTCCGGTGACGGTGCAGTATCCTTACGAGAAACTCATCCCCTCAGAACGTTATCGAGGTCGCATCCATTTTGAGTTTGACAAATGTATTGCTTGTGAGGTTTGTGTGCGGGTTTGCCCGATTAATCTCCCGGTGGTGGATTGGGAATTTAATAAAGAAACCAAGAAGAAAAAACTCAATCACTACAGTATTGATTTTGGGGTTTGTATCTTCTGTGGGAATTGTGTTGAATATTGCCCCACCAACTGTTTATCTATGACGGAGGAGTATGAGTTAGCTTCCTTTGACCGTCACGAGTTGAATTATGATAACGTCGCTTTGGGGCGTTTGCCTTACAAGGTGACGGATGACCCGATGGTGACACCTTTACGGGAGTTTGCCTATTTGCCCAAAGGAGTCGATGACCCCCATGATTTACCCCCCGAGTCCCAACGGGCGGGCCAGCGTCCTGAAGAGATTATGGAGGCGATGAAGGCAGGGGCTTCTGAGTAGGTGAGGCTTTAGCTGTGACGAAAGAACGTAAGTATTAATGGCAGGAAGGAGAACAGAAAAGCGTGAATTTAGCGGAAGGTGTTCAGATTGTTTCCTTTGGCATCTTGGCTGTGATGATGCTAGGGGCGGCGTTGGGGGTTGTCCTCCTCAATCAGATTGTTTACTCGGCGTTTTTGCTGGGCGGTGTATTTATGAGCATTTCGGGGTTATATATCCTGTTGAATGCTGATTTTGTGGCGGCTGCCCAAATTTTGATTTATGTGGGGGCGGTCAATGTGTTGATTTTGTTTGCCATTATGTTGGTGAACAAGAAAGAAGAGTTTAAACCGGTACGCAATCGTTGGATTCGTCAAGGGGCGACGGCGTTAGTTTGTGTCGGTTTATTGGCGTTGCTCAGTACGATGGTGTTGGCGACTCCTTGGGCGGTGGATACTACTACGGTGAACGCTAGTAGTACGATTATCCAAATTGGGAAGCATTTCTTTAGTGATTTTCTCTTGCCGTTTGAGTTGGCTTCGGTGTTGTTGTTAATGGCGATGGTGGGGGCTATTATTCTCGCCCGTCGTGACTTTATCCCGGAACGGAAGGCCACAACGACTGAGGTGGAAACGGCTTTAACCTTGCCGGAACGCCCTCGTGAGTTATCGGGCAGTTAATCGGGTAGTTAATCGTAAATTGTGGTGGGGGTGATTCAGAAATTGCCCCTAGGGTCTAAATGAATATTGAGGAGTCGTAATGGAATTACAGTTAGAATATTTTTTGTTACTGGGGGCGGCGTTATTTTGCATTGGAATTTATGGGCTAGTCACCAGTCGGAATGCGGTTCGGGTGTTGATGTCTGTGGAGTTGTTGCTCAATGCTGTGAATTTGAATCTCATGGGGTTTTCTAATTTTTTAGACCCTGTGGAGATTAAGGGACAGGTGTTTACGGTGTTTGTGATTACGGTGGCGGCGGCTGAGGCGGCGGTGGGTTTGGCGATTATTTTGGCGATTTACCGCAACCGTGACACGATTGATATGGAGCAGTTTAATCTGTTGAAGTGGTAGGTTAAACGAACGAGTTTTGATAGGAAGGGGGACGTTCTGATGAGCGTCCCTTGTGTTTGGAGTAGATTCTGGATTACTCGACCTATAAGGGGATGGAGAATTCCCGGCACAGTGATTAAAGTTCGTTGGGATCGATGCCTAATTCTCGCAATTTGGCTAGGGCGCGATCGCGTTCCTGCTGCATTTGTTCGAGATTCTGCTGTACTTGTTCTAAATCCCGTTGTATCCGCTCCCGTTCTGCCATCACCTCTTCTGGGTCTTGAAAAGGCTCGCCATTAGGATGAAAAACCCTTAACTCATCCCCCCCTAAGTCAAAGCGAATCTGTAACAGGGGAGAAGTCCAAGGCAGATTAAGGGGGGTAATCAGGGAAAATTCCTGTTCTGGAGTTTCCCGCACAAATCCCCAAAAATCTCGGGAATCGGGGTCATAAAAAAACATCTCTAACACCCCATACTGTTGATAAAAGGTCTGCTTGGCGAATATCTCGCGCCGGGTATTACTGGGGGAGAGAATCTCAAAGACCACTTGAGGGGCAATATCATCCTCTTGCCATTGTTTATAACTGCCTCGATCTCCGGGGGGGCGACCGAAAACTACCATAGCGTCGGGCGCTTGGGCAGGTACGGGGGGGGCTTGGACTTGGACGGGATACCAGAGTAAATCCCCAGCGACAAAAACATTTTGTCCGGCAAAGAGGCGTTTTAAGTTGCTCACGAGGCGGACAATCCAACGGTATTGGATGGTATTTTCTGCCATGGGCTGACCATCGGAATCGGGATAGAGGTCTAAGTGGCTGACGGGTGTTTGAACCATTACGCTGTTGTTTCCCCTAGGTAACAGATTCAGCTTTATCAGAAAAATGGGTTTAAAACCCCGCCCTTCTAGGGCGGCTTTTCTTGGTCAGAAAAATGGGTTTAAAACCCCGCCCTTCTAGGGCGGCTTTTCTTGGTTTTGGATGTACTGTTTAAGCACTTCCAAGGGAGCGCCGCCAATAGAAGAAACAAAGTAGCTAGGAATCCATAGGGCATCTTTGCCATAGGTCTTAGGATAACCAGCTTGACCATACTTGCGGCTTGAGACTCCTTTCAAAGTATTAACTACCTGGGATATAATACAATAGATATACAGACCCATCTTAGCACAAGCCATGAAAGCTAGATATCAATACAGATTTTACCCGACAGATCAACAACAAAAGAGATTAGCTCAATTGTTTGGTTGTGTTCGTGTGGTCTGGAATGATGCTCTTGCGCTTTGCAAGGCATCTGGTAAAGCGATTAGCTTTAACCAACTCTCAGCTCTGCTCACTCAGT
>NZ_JAIHOM010000265.1 GCF_026130165.1 Spirulina subsalsa FACHB-351
AATCGCGGTCGGACAGCCCGTGATTCAAAATGCTTTCGGAGACGTTCTGTCGGGGTCAATTTCTGATTGGCTAGACAAGAGTCTATGAGGAAAGAATCCACTCGCCTTTAGGCAGTGGAGTGTCAATCTATGATTTCGGGAGTCCGGGCTTAATCTTTAAACTGACGGAAAGTGTCCTCTGTGCTGCCATTGAAAACCTCACCCGTCGTTATCCACAAATCAGCCTAGCCGATGCGGCAGGTAAGATTCAGTTTTCCTTTGATGATGATCCCCAAGCCTTAGCTCATCAGATTTTACATGACTACTACACCCGCTAAAAAATCTCTCGCCCACTATTTCACCCTCAATCGTCGTTATTCCCGTTCCGTGAATCTAGAGCGAGATTTGGACAGACCGGATGCGGTGCAGGGGTATATCCTCACGGAACGCTCTGCCGCGACCTTAGAGCGCATTCTCTCGGCGTTTCTCGACCCTAGGGGGCATCACGCTTGGACCTTAACGGGGGTGTATGGTACGGGAAAATCTGCCTTTGCCCATTATTTGGCCAGTTTATCTGCAATGTCGGGTGAAGACCCTCGGTTTTACCGACGGGATGAAACCCGACCAGTATAGAAACAGCGAAGCACGACTCTTTAGCTAAGGCTCAGGGATCACTCTTAGCATGACAATTTGT
>NZ_JAIHOM010000032.1 GCF_026130165.1 Spirulina subsalsa FACHB-351
AATACTGTCGGGCGGACAGGAATTTAAGCCCTCGGACAGACTACCCACTGTCTATTAGGTGAGAGCTTAGTAGATAAGGTAACTGGTTGAACAGGGAATCCCTCGCTTTTAGCGATGGGAGCGTCAATCCCTCTGGCTTTAGCAACGGTCATGCTGATGTACCTGACGGGTTTCGTGGCGATTCAATACGGTCGGCGCTCCCTTGGGAGTCTAGCTTGAGTCGGGGGGTTTTGGGATTCTGCGATCGCCTCCCCCGTTAACCCAGACTCAACCTCCACCCCCAACCCTCAACGCCCAAATTTCCCCTAAAGATTTGCTTAACTTTTCCCTTGCCCCTATCCTATAAAAAGAAATAAACACCAGTTGTCCCGGCAACTCGGTCTTGCCTTTTTTTCATCATCCCCCATTACTGACACTTCAAGGAGTAACAGCTTTATGTTCGACTTCATTAAAAAACTGTTTGGCGGTTTATTTTCCTTTCTTGGCGGCCTCTTCGGTGGCAAGAAAAAATCCTACTACCTAGAACTGGACGACGCAGGAACCCCTGTCGCTCCAGCAGATTCAACTCCCGTTGCGCCAGAGAAACCCGCCCCTGCCCCCGCTAAAGCCCCGGCCGCTCCCGCTCCCGTTGCGGTGGAAACACCCGCCCCCGCTCCGGCTCCAGCCCCCCCTAAAGCCCCAGAACCTCCGGCAACTGGTACCTTTGCCCCCGACTATCTCCTATACACCACCACCCGCGCCAAACGTCGTCCCGGCCCCAGTTTAAAAGGCTTCCGGGATATGGCTCGTCAAGTCAACAAAATGGCTTAAACCTAGGAGCAATCAGAGGAGTGAGAACGTGAGGAGGTTAGGTTTAGTCTATTTAGTCTTGATTGTTGTCCTCGGTCTAAGTAGTTGCCAACCCCAACCCCTTTCCCTCGCTCCTCCCCCTCAAGGTTTAGGCGCAACCCTCAACAGTAACCGCTCAGAATATCATCCCCGTCTCTCTTATAATGGTCGGTATCTCGTCTTCGCCTCCGATCGAGATGCCCAGCGCCGCATCTTGCTATACGATGTGCAACGTCGTCAACTCATTCCCCTGCCGGGGTTGAATCAACCGGGCATTCTCCACGACCAACCAGATATTAGCTCCGATGGTCGTTATATTGTCTATGTCTCAGAACAACAGGGCAAACCCGATATTTTTGTTTACGACCGCCAAAACTTTCAAGCCCAAGCCATTACCCGCAATGTATTAGCAACAGTACGCCATCCCACAATTAGCGGCAATGGTCGTTTTATTGCCTTTGAAGTCAATCGCAATGGACAGTGGGATGTAGACATTTATGATCGGGGGGCGGGGGTGGAACTCTCCACTCCCGATGCTTTAATCCCAACGGCTCCCTCTAGCGAAGATTGAGCCGAAACCTGTATAATAAGAGATTGCGTGTCTAACTGGCTCGGATCAGGTTTAGACAAAAGCTGAAACTGTAATTTAGCTACCTGTACGGCGACTTTAAAGGAAAGAACAACTATGGCTTATGCGATTGTAGAAACGGGTGGCAAGCAATTGCGCATGGAACCCGGTCGCTTTTATGATATTGAATTACTCCCAGTGGAAGGTGACAGTCCCCACACTTTAGATAAAGTGTTGTTGGTGAACAATGACGGGGAGGTTCAAATCGGTCAGCCTTTTGTGGAAGGGGCGACGGTGGAAGGGACGGTAATTCGGAATTTCCGGGGTCGTAAGGTGATTGTGTACAAAATGCGGCCGAAGAAGAAAACCCGCAAAAAACGCGGACACCGCCAAGAGTTGACCCGTTTTATGGTGAATTCGATTAATCTTAATGGGTCTGCGATCGCCGTTGCGGATACCACTCCCTCTGAAACAGCGACAACCGAAGAAGAATAGACCACTCTCAAGGCAATAGGACAGAACAACAATGGCTCATAAGAAAGGAACAGGAAGCACAAGGAACGGCCGCGACTCTAATTCTAAGCGCTTAGGTGTGAAACGTTACGGCGGCCAAGTCGTTCGCGCTGGAAACATCCTCGTTCGTCAACGGGGAACCAAATTCCACGCCGGGCAAAATGTGGGACGTGGTGGAGATGACACACTGTTTGCTTTAGTGGATGGTGTGGTTAAGTTTGAATATAAAACCAAGTCCAAGAAAAAAATTAGTGTCTATCCCGTGGAACAAGCGGTCAGCTAATTCAAGATCAGACATATCAAGAGTGAACGTAAAGGGAGATTAGAGCCATCTAATCTCCCTTTTTCGCCAATATATAACATTTCCAAATCATATGATGTCCAGATAATTCCCCCCTTTCAAAGGGGGGCTAGGGGGGATTCTTCACAGGAGACTGGTTTGAATCGGGTCTAGGTCGGCCGAGTTCCTCGGTATTTAGGGTTTGCTGAATATCCCGCCAAGCAGTGTTAATAGAGTTTTCAGCCATTTGTAAGAGCGAGAAACTGCAAGGTTTTAGGGATAAATAATCAAAAAGGCTTGTATTTTTTCGACTCCCCCTGTTCCCTGTTCCCTTGGCTTTCCCTTGTGGATTACAAAACTCAAATGGAAGCGCTATCTTAACCCATAGGTTCAACCCTTAAGCGACCCAAGTTTGTTGAGCAAAACGAATCGTCACCGTCACCAAAAGTAAGCCAAAAAAGCCCATTAAACCATAACCAAATCGGGGATATCTTGCCAAAACTAGCCCAGCCCCCATCGATAAACTCACAATACCATAGGCCAGACGTTCCGACGAACCACTACGACCTGAACTTAAAATAATTCCCAAATTAAACAACCCATATAATATGACCACCGGGCTAAGTTTACGACAGCTTACTAACAACAAAATTAATCCACCCCACACCATCCCCAACCGCAAAAAAGAATCCCCAGCCAACAGCCACAGAATCAGCAACAAACCCACCATACCATAGGACGAAAAAGCCCCCAACCTTGCCCTAAAATACCAAAAACTTAACCCCAACCACCCGATTAACAGCACCATCACCGGGTAAAAAACATCCTGAATTTGTCGATTATTCCAATTTTGCACCCCAATGATTGTGTACATCAAAACACGCTGCCAGTCTACCCAATCAAATCCCCTGATTCTTCCCCAAGCAATTTGTACATTAGCAAAGGCTAAAGGATCGCCAAACTTTAGACCACAATAGACACTATAAAGAACAATTCCCCCCGCCATTGCCACCGATGCTAAATAAGCAACCGGAGGTTTACGTTTCCACACCGCCATGATTAAAAAAGCCGGAATCATAGCCACCCCTGGGGAACGAGTTGCTGTCGTTAAAATCCCCAACAAAGCCACCTTACCATATTGTTCTTTTTCAAAGCACCATAACGTAGCCGTTGTGAGGAGTAAAAACAATCCTTCCGTATACAGAACCGTACCATAAAGAGAATAGGGACACCAGCTTAAAGTAGCTACACTCCAACGAGCTACTCTCTCCCCGTGCTTCTCTTTGAGCCAGTAATAGATGAGCAACAAAGCCCCAAAAAAAGCCGTATTATTAATTAAAATACCCGCCACTAAAGGAGAAAAGCCAAACACCATTAACCCCCGCATTAGCAGGGGTAAAAGGGGAAAAAATGCCACAGAATGATATTGATGATCATTGACATAGCTATAGCCTTCCTTGGCAATTTCAATATACCATTGTCCATCCCACCAAGAGAGTGCTTCTAAGCCAATGACAGCACTTACGCCCCTTGGTGGAACAGGAATTAATGGTGCAATTCCCCAAAACGTCAAGAGAATAAGCAGGCGACTCAAACCCCACATGGTGAGGACGAAATTAAAGTCACTTTGCAGCGCAAATTGTTGAAGATTAAACTGTTTTAATGATTGTATATTGAACTTCGTATTGAGTTGGTTGTGAGCCATTTTCTTCACGGATTTAGTATCAATATATAGCGTTTCCATTTGAGTTTTGTAATCCCAGAGAAAAAAAGCCAGTAGAACAACAATCTACTGGCTTTGTATCATCCTTGTCTCTATTCTGTGCTTAGAGAACAGTCCCTTCTAAAGAAGTTACATCAATAGGTTTCATGAAATACAATTTCACAAACTGAACTCCATTGCTTAAATAATGAGGCAGTTTTTTCAGGAATTTAATCGGGGCAGGAGCGTTAGATTCTTCAATCTGGCGTAACTGCTCATTATTGCTCACACAAGTCTCCAAGGACTCATAGAATTTGGGATTATGGACATCTAACACGATGGGGAAAACTCGCCCAGCGGTGTCATTGGTTTTATCAATGACATATTTATCATATTCCCGGGCATCTAGACCTAAAGAGGCATAGAAACCGGAACGTTGGACATCATTTAAGTACATGGTGGCGAACACAGATAACAGGAAGAAACGACACCACAGTTTCGCTTTCCAGTCGTTCAAAAATTGAGGCTGTGCTTTCATGATGGCATCAAAGAAGTCCCCATGACGGTTCTCATCTTGACACCAATTTTCAAAGAATTTGAAGATGGGATAAATCCGATTCTCGGGATGTTGCTCTAAATGACGGTAAATGGTGATATAACGCCAGTAACCGATTTTTTCGGATAAATAGGTGGCGTAGAAAATAAACTTGGGCTTAAAGAAGGTATATTGACGACTCTTGGTTAAAAACCCTAAGTCTAGGGTGAGGTTGAAGTCCGACATGGCCTTATTCAAGAACCCAGCGTGACGGGCTTCATCCCGAGACATGAGTTGGAAACACTCGGCTACCAAGGGGCTAGAGGTTTTCAGTTTGCGGGCTAGTTCTTTGTAGAGCAGGAAGCCGGAAAATTCGGCCGTGCAAGAGCGCTCTAAGAATTCAATAAACAACCGACGGGTTTCACCGTCGATATGCTCCCAAGATTGATTAAAGTCTTCATCCCGGACAAAGTGTTTCTGATTATAGTCGGCGCGGAACTCTTCTAATATGGCTCGCAGTTCGTCCTCGTTAACGGAGATGTCCATTTTGGCCATCTCGTCAAAGTCTGTGGTGTAAAAACGAGGGGTGAGGATTGTTTCCTTGGCGGGAACCTTAACACCGGGACGGATTTCGTCAAATTCAGGTTTTTGAACGGTACTTACCATGATGTTGTATTGAGATGTTGTATTGAGATGTTCTATTTAGAGATGTTCTATCTAGAGGTGTTTTATTGATTCTGTGTTGCCATGAGGCCAATCATGTGATCAAGCCTAAATCAAGCATGGTAGTCCACAGTGTCTCCAATTTATAGGGACTTTTTTGATTCTAGGTTGCATTCCAGTGTACCAAGGAGCATGGGGGGGGTTAAGTCTCTTTGTGTTAAGAGTTACAACGATTTTATGAAATTATGTAACAAAAATGGAGGGAAGATGGATTCTGGTACGGCGAGCCTGTAGTTGAAGGGCGAGTCTTCTAGAATAGGAAGAATAGTGAGTATGACGGTTTTGGGTTCTATGAATAGTAAAACTACCCGAACTGAGCGGTTGCTGATTTCTTACGCTCTGTGGGCGAGTATTTTTGTGGGGATTGGTGGCATTCACCGTTTATACAACGGGAAAATCGGGTCAGGGCTTTTGTGGTTTTGTACGTTTGGTTTGTTTGGGGTGGGGCAGTTTGTGGATTTGTTTTTAATCCCGAATATGGCGGAGGAGTATGATCTCAAGTTACGGATGAAGTATGGGGTACTGCCTAATGGGGTGCCGATGCCGACGGCGACGATTGCACCGACGATGGTAGATACTTCTGGGTCGGATAATTTAAGGGTTCGTTTGCTGAAAGCGGCTCAAAAGCGTCAGGGGAAGATATCTGTTACCCAAGGGGTGTTAGAGACGGGGGCAGATTTTGCGGAGGTGGAGGAAGCGTTAATGAAGATGGTTAAGAAAGGATACGCGAATATTGACAATGATCCGATTAAGGGGACGATTATCTACGAGTTTCCGGAGTTGTAGTAGATGGGGCAGAGAAAATAGGCGCTCTTGACCAGAGGTACACAGCTTTAACTTTTCAAGGAGGGCGAACAGGTCAATTGTTGATTACAAATCATCTATTGGGTGTGGGAGATGAGGCAAAATAGAGGATATTAGCTCGACCCGGGTGGTTTTCTGAATCAATACAGCATATTCATGTCTCTTAATCGTCGCCGTTTTCTCCAATCTTCTACGCTCCTGCTGACTGGAACGACGCTTTCTAGTTGTGGGTGGACTTTGGCTAGTGTGAAACCTACGCCAACGCGCCAAGGTTCGGCGGATGAACTCTATATTTATACTTGGGCGGGCTATACGGATGATGACCTGTTGCAACGGTTTCAGGAGGAAACGGGGATTCGGGCGGTGGCGGATGTGTTTGACTCGAATGAGGCGATGTTAGCGCGCTTACAGGCGAGTGGTGGGGGGGATTATAGCATCATTTACCCTTCGGATTATATGGTGCAGAAGATGGTGGAGTTAGATTTGCTGCTTGAGTTGGATCACGGTCAGATTGTGGGCTTGGATCGGCTGTTTCCGCGTTTCCAGAATCCGGTTTATGATCCCCACAATCGTTATAGTATTCCTTTAAGTTGGGGGACGACGGGGTTAATTTATAATCGTACTCAACTGTCGGAACCGCCCCAAGATTGGGATTATCTCTGGGAACATCAGGGGGATTTGCGTAAGCGAATTACGCTGTTAAATGATGTGCGGGAGGTGATTGGGGCTACGTTGCGATCGCTGGGTTATTCCTACAATTCTACCGATCCTGAAGCCCTAGAGGCGGCCTATGAGAAGCTGAGGGCGTTAAAACCTGCGATCGCCTCTTTTACGTCTGATGCGTGGCGTAATCAAATCTTGACGGGGGATCTTATGGTGGCCATGTGTTATGCTCCCGATGCCAATGAGGTGATGCAGGAAAACCCAGACCTCCAGTATGTTCTCCCCCTGAGTGGTTCGTCTCTTTGGGGGGATGCCTTGGTGATTCCCCGCAGCGCGCCCAATGTGGCGGGGGCTTATGCTTGGATGAATTTCATGTTACAGCCTGATATTGCGGCGGAAATTTGCGATCGCCTCAGTTTTGCTACCCCCAATGAACAAGCGTTTAAACAACTCCCCCGTCGTATCCGGGAAAATGTTTGTTTATTCCCCCCAGAACCGGCCATCGGCAACTGTGAGGGCTTAATCCCCATCGATGAAACCACCAGCGCCCTCTATGATCGTTACTGGACTCAACTCACCAGTGGCTAAGTTTTGATAATTACTCATTATGCTCAATCCCCAACCTCCCCTAGAAAAACCCTCCCAACCGTGGTTAGGTCTTTCCATTCTCCTCGGGCCTCCTGGATTGTGGCTGTTTTTGCTCCTCGTCTTACCCACCCTAATTATTGTGGAATTGAGTCTCGTTCCCAATATCCACCCCGGAGAAGTGGTCAATCCCAGTGGACTCGATAACTATTTCCGGGTGTTTGATGCCATTAATCTCAGGGTTTTAGGGCGTTCTCTCCTCTTTGCCTCGGGTTCGACTTTGCTCTGTCTCCTGCTGGGGTTTCCCGTCGCTTACTGGATTGCCCAAATGTCTCCCCCACGCTGGCGGAATCTGCTGTTGTTGGGGTTTATCCTGCCTCTGTGGACTTCTTCCCTCCTGCGAACCTATGCTTGGATTACCATTCTCCGCCCCACAGGACTCCTCAACACCATCCTAACCAGTTTGGGACTCCCGGCCTTAGAACTACTCAATCGTACCCCGGCTGTATTTATTGGCATGGCCTACAGCTATTTGCCTTATATGGTTTTAATCCTCTATGCGTCCTTAGAAAAACTAGATCGGGAACTACTGGAAGCATCGGCTGATTTAGGCGCTAATCCCCTCGAAACCTTCTGGAAAGTGACCATTCCCCAAACCTTTCCGGGCATTGCAGCCGCTTCCCTGTTGGTTTTTATTTCGGGATTGGGGGACTTTGTAGATCCCGAACTGTTGGGGGGTGCGTCGAGTATGACCATTTCTCGGCTCATTTATAACCAATTTTTAGGCGCTTCTCGGAATTGGGGGTTTGGTTCGGCTTTGAGTACCGTGTTAATTGTGGCGGTGAGTGTGGCGATCGCACTTTTAATTAAATATGGCGATCGCGAATCCATCTAGGGCTTGCTGTGCGCGGAGCGTGCCGTTAGGCACATAACTCAGGGAGTCGGGAATAGAGAACCGGGGGAGGAGATTTCTCCCACTTACCAAATCCCGAGGAGTGTCCGTTGTTGCCATAACATAAACATCCCACTACAGGCCACAAAGGCGATCGCAAAACGGCGAAATTGCTGGTCACTAATTCGTTTTAACACCCGTTGTCCCAACCAATTCCCCGGCAGCGCCGCCAAACCCAAAACAACCCCATAGCCCAAATGTTCTGTCGTCAAAACCCCGAACCCCCCATAGGCGAGAATTTTCACCACATGAACCAGTAAAATATTCAAGGATTTTGTCGCCAGCATTTGCTCCTTCACCAACCCCGCCCCCAGATAAAACGGGTGTAACACTGGCCCAGTGCTACCAATTAAACCCGACAGCAACGCATAAACCAAAGCCACCGGGAGAAAATACCAAGCCTTCACCTCAAAACGCTCAACTTGTCGCTCCAACACCATCGCCACCACCGACGTTAAGAGAAACAGCGCCAGCAACACCGACAACCAAGCAATCTGAGTACGGCTAAACAAAAACGCCCCGATAATACTGCCAATAATTCCCCCCGGCACATACCAGCGCGTAATAGACCAATCCACCTCTTGCCAATAAATCACCGTCCGTTGAGCATTGCCAAACAACATTCCCACCGTAATAATCGGCGGAATCGCCATCGCATCCACCAACAGACTCAACACGGGAATTAAAACTAACGGACTTCCCCCACCCATCAAACTACTAATAAACCACGCCAAACTACTAGCAAACGCTAACCCAAAAATGATCACAGTTTTCCTGAGAGTCCCCTTTTAATTCCTGCCCTTCTCATTTTAACGGTTGTTCGTTCCCCCAACCCAACAAAGGAAAGAGTGTCAGCAAGAACGAATCCCGTTAACATATGAAACATTAATCAATCAACTTTGGTTTAGGGAAAATAATTCGTGGCTAGCGTCCAAACCTCATCGAATTTAGCAAAAACGCCCCTCTATGAACTCATGGCGGCACAAAATGCCCGTTTTACCGAGTTTGCCGGATGGGAAATGCCCGTACAGTTTAGCGGACTGAAACAAGAACATGAAGCCGTGCGGACTCAGGTGGGAATGTTTGATATTTCTCACATGGGTAAATTTTTAATTCAAGGTCATGACCTATTACAGCATTTACAGGGTTTAGTCCCCTCAGATTTAGGGCGTTTACAGCCCGGACAAGCGCAATATACGGTCTTGTTAAATCGTAGAGGGGGGATTATTGATGATGTGATTGTCTACTATCAAGGCCCCAGCGAAACAGGGGAAGAACATGGCGTGATTATCGTCAATGCCGCTACTCGGGCCCGAGACAAAGCGTGGTTATTAGCCCATTTTGAAGATGCCCCCGTTGCCATGGAGGATGTTTCCAAGGCAAAAGTCCTCATCGCCGTCCAAGGCCCCCAAGCGGTGGCGGTCTTACAGCCCCTTGTAGAAGCTGATTTAAGCGCCCTACCCGCCTTTGGTCACTGTACCACTCCCCTCCTCGGTCAAGAGGCCTTTATCGCCCGCACGGGGTACACCGGAGAGGATGGTTTTGAGGTGATGGTCGATGAGGCCGTGGGTCAAGAACTTTGGCAAGCACTGGCCCAAGGGGGTGTAACTCCTTGTGGTTTGGGGGCGCGGGATACCCTCCGTTTAGAAGCTGCGATGGCCCTCTATGGGCAGGATTTAGACGAAACCACTACCCCCTTAGAGGGAGGTCTGGGGTGGTTAGTCCACTTAGAGAGTAAAGGGGATTTTTTGGGGCGCTCTGTGTTGGAAACGCAGAAAAATAAGGGCATCCCTCGGCGTTTAGTGGGACTGGAAATGACCGGACGTTATATTGCTCGGCATGGGTACCCTGTCATCCATGAGGGGGAACAGGTGGGAGAAGTGACCAGTGGGACTCTCTCGCCAACTTTGGGCAAGGCGATCGCTCTAGCTTATGTCCCTAAAGCTCTGAGTAAGCCCGGCCAAGCCCTAGAGGTGGAAATTCGCGGCAAAACTTACCCCGCCCAAGTGGTGAAAAAGCCCTTTTATCGCTCCCCGAATCGCCCCTCAAAGTAACATACCCTGATGGGTCGGAAACCGGGTTTTTAACAGGGGTTGGAAGGAAGCTCGATCAATCATGGGTGGGGCTTCCTGTCGGTTGGGTGAAGCGAAGCGCGCAATCCAACCCCATACATTTTTGAGGGTTGAGAGACACAGGGAAACTGGATGGCTCAAATTTTCCCTTCCCCCCTTGACATTTTCTCCGTAAACGGTAACAATGGATACAGAAACAAAAACAATCGTTCATCCCCAAAGGACTCTAAGTTAGGAGTCGCCCCCTTGGGAGACGGAAGTAGGGAGCAATCCCGAAGGAACGCGCCTCATTTAACGAACACGATACGCTCGCTATGGAGGCGAAGACCATGCAACCTAAAACCATGCAATCCAAAACCATGCAACTCACTTATCGTGGTGTTGCCTACGATTATCAGCCGGCCCCAGTAGACACAGTAGAAACGGGTGTGACGGGCAAGTATCGCGGTTTGGAGTGGCGATTCCGCAATTTGGAAAAACCCCCGGTGCAAAAACCAACGTTAGATTTAGTCTATCGGGGTGTTCATTACAGCACAGGGACTCAGAGCAATAATCCGGGGCAGGGGAATACACCTGTGCAAGAAACCGTTAATACTACTCCCTCCGTGCGTCAGAAAGCCTGTGCTTTATTCTGGCAAAATCAACGGTCTAATCTGCGCCGTCAACAGGTGATGTTCAATCGTGCCGCCCAAGAAATTGGTTTAACCGCACAATTGGTTTAGTGTCTTGTCGGAATCCTATTTCTTTTGACATCCCCCCACACCATAACTCTGATTGGGTGTGGGGGGCTTCAAGCTTAAGGAATTGAATCTGACGCAGCTTGCCCTGACAGGAAGGGCAAGCTGATTTGTGGGTTAAACCGCTAAATATTGCTGCACTTTTTGCACTAGATTGTTTGTCCAATATTCAGCGACATTGAGTTCTGCTGCCTCTACCATGACGCGGATCAGGGGTTCTGTTCCCGAAGCCCGGACTAAGATCCGACCTTGAGAGCCGAGTTCTTTTTCGGCTTGGGCGATCGCATGGGTGAGGAGATCACAGTCTTGCCAATGTAAACGGCGATCGCGATCTTCGACCCGCACATTGCGCAACAATTGAGGATAGGGGCGGAAACTCTCCTCCACTAATTCACTCAGTGTCACCTCCGCTTGTTTCACTAAAGCCGTCAAGTGCAAAGCCGTCTGTAAACCATCCCCCGAGAAACTATGGTGATGGCAGAGAATATGACCCGATTGTTCACCCCCTAACATCGCTCCAGTTTCAAACATCGCCGCTTGAACGTGCTGATCTCCCACATCGGTCCGCAGGAAACGACCGCCCCGTTGCTCCCAAGCGCGCTCAAAGCCTAGATTGGCCATGACTGTGGCCACAATCAACTGATCCGGCAACTGCTGTCTATTTTGCAATTCCTGACCCCAGAAATAGAGAATATAGTCCCCATTAACTTCTCGGCCTTGACTATCCACAGCCATCACCCGATCCGCATCACCATCAAAGGCAAAACCGAGGTCAGCCTGATGACGTTGAACAGCTTCTTGTAAGAGGGCCAAATGAGTTGAACCACAATTGACATTAATGCGATCGCCATCGGGGCGTTCATGCAAACAAATCACCTCAGCCCCTAACGCCCGGAACACCGCAGGAGCTAGATAAACCGAAGCCCCCCAAGCCAAATCCAAAACAATCCGCAACCCACTAAAATCCAAATTAGGCGGCAGAGATTGCTGTAGAGCTTGTTGATACTGTTCAATTAAACGGGGGCGACTGTGATATTGTCCCCAATGTTGGGGCCCAGTGGTGGGACTCCCTAACTCCCCCCGTAATCCCGCCTCAATTTGTTTCGCCGCCTCCTTGCTTAGTTTTGTACCATTTGCGCCAAAAAACTTAATTCCATTGTCCTCTGGGGGATTATGACTCGCGGAAATCATCACTCCACCGATAGCCTCCGTTTGTGCCGTCAAGAAAGACACACAAGGGGTAGGACAGAGGCCTAAATTCCACACTTCCAACCCAGCCGTCGTTAAACCCGCCGTCAGCGCCGTAGATAACATATCGCTAGAATTGCGGGAATCTTGCCCTAAAATCACCGGTCCCGGTTGTGCCGCCGTTGCCTTAAACACTTGACCCGCCCAAAAACCGACCTCTAAGGCTAAAGATGCGGTGAGGAGTTCCCCCACCTTTCCCCGGATGCCATCGGTGCCAAAAAGCGGGGTTTTCGGTAGACCTGCATAGGCTTGGCGGGGGCCATGACGTAAAGATTCTAAGGTTTGGGGTAGATGAACAGGGTTCAGTCCCTGAATTCGCACGGGAGATGTTACCATCGCTATTACTCCTCACACAACACACAACTTTACAGTGGAGAATACCACTTTAGAACGAGATTATTGTTACACACCTTTCTTTTCTAGGGAAATTGACCTCTTTCAGGTTTTTCTGGAATGTTTAGATGGCGGCGCAGAGAAGGCACAATTATAGCCTTTCTTTTTTAGATTGCCTTGAGGGATTTCCGTAAAATTACTGATGTCTGGGGGAAAATACCCGTCCTCTGGTCAAGACAGGTTATGTTAATTTTTGAATCGACTAACCTGAAGGATAGAAGGCGGAACATAACCTCTAACCTTGTTCCCAACAGTCCTGCATTTGTGCCAAGGTTAACCCCTGAGCAATATAATCCGGTTGTTCGGGATTGTAGGGACTGCGAACGCGATCAATACTTAAAATCATGGCTTGTGGGGGTAAAACAGGCACATCGGGATCAAACGCCGTAGCCCGCATCAGGGAACTGGAAAACCCCTTAAAAACGGCAATTGTGTCCAGTTCCCCCTCAATTTCTGCTGTCACTAGCAGAACTTCTTCAGGATGTTTTAAGCTGTACTGTTCTAATCGCTTGGCGATCGCACTTATCTCCACCATAACCCTTTAACCCTCCTCCTCCTCTACTGTTCAATCGCTATGCGACCTTGACGAGCCAGACGAACAACCAAAAAATACCCCAAATAGAGGCCATACACCACCAAAGCCACCACCCCGAAAAAGCCTAAAATCCCCGGGTCTGTATTGCGATGAAACCAACTTTTATAGAGTAACGGAGCTTCTAGCCACACTTGGCAAAACTCCTGTTGAAACGCCACCCGAGAAAAAGCACAGGACAGCGTAGGAATGGAAACCAGTGCGCCGAGAGTACAATAGACCGTCATCGCCCAACGCCAACCCGTCACCCACAGTTTAAACCGACTCCCCGGCATATCCTCGATTTCGTCATTAATATCCACCCAAAACCAGAGCGCAATAGGAATTAAAATCCGCGCCATAAATCCAGTCACATAGGCAATCGACCAAGCAGGAATCATCAAATACACCGTAATCATCAACAGACTCGCCACCCGCCAATAAATCACCAACAGACGAGTAATGGCCTCAGAACGCCTCACCAAAGACCAAATCAATAACCCCAAGGGGACAAACACCGCAAATAAAACCGCTAAACGGTAGTCCATCCAAACCCAAGGCTTAAGAAACCAGATTTCATCCTGCATGATTCTTTATTCGTCAACCAAATTGCCCTAATCATTTTGACATATCCCGTTTTGATTAGCTCAGGAATTTAGACATCCGGAGGAACAGGGACATTTTTTGAGAGGGATTCCCTAGGGCTTGCTGTTGGCGTTAGCCTAACCTAGGAAACAAGTCCGTTAGCCGGGGGGCAGGGGAGAGGGGAGCGCAAAAACTAATATTGAACCACAACAGGGTCAAGACTACGCCAAAGATACCAAGTGGCAACAGTTCGATAGGGTTTCCAACGGAAGGACAACTCCTGAATTTCTGCCTTGCTGCTTCCCCCATAATGACGCTCTATAGCATTAATTAGGCCTAAATCAGCTAAAGGCAATATATCAGAACGGTGCAGGTGAAAAATCAGAAACATTTCGGCTGTCCATTGACCAATCCCCTTAATTTTTTTCAGTTGTTTAATAATCGCTTCATCGGTCATGGTTTCCCATTGACTAGGCCTTAAAATTCCTTGTTCAAAGGACTGAGCAATATTCGTGATATAACTAATCTTTTGTCGAGAGAGTCCAATTTCTCGTAATTCAGGTTCCGTTAAACTTAAAAAAATATCTGGTTTTATAATTGGCAGTTTAACGGTCAGTCTTTCCCAGATTTTATCAGCCGCTTTTATGGAGATTTGCTGTCCGACTACTGCTCTGGTTAAGGTATGGAAAGGATTATTAAGATTCGTGAGAACTTCATCAGGATAAGCGGCAATTAAACTAGACATGACCGGATCTCTATGGCTTAGATATTCGGTTGCTTCTTGCCAGTAAGGGGGAGTCATAGATTGATAAGGTTTTTGACAATTTTAGGAAAGTTAGATAAAATTACAATTACTTATTCAAAAAAAATTGATCCCTCATTCTACCATAATAGAAGCTTTTTTGTCAATTATTTACTAATATTCAACATTGATCATAATCAGCACTATTTTAACTATGCCTCAGACTATCACTGCCTTAATATTAAATTTAGACCAAGTTCACCTGAGTGATGAACAGTTTTATCAGTTATGTAAAAATAATAGTGATTTGAACTTTGAACGTACTGCAAGAGGAGAATTAATTATTATGCCACCCGTTGGAGGGGATAGCGGAAATAGAGAAGCCGATTTAATTATTGATTTGGGAATCTGGAATCGACAAACTAACCTAGGCTATACGTTTAGTTCCTCCACTGTATTTACATTGCCCAATGGTGCCAATCGTTCCCCCGATGTGGCATGGATTCGCCAAGAACGTTACAGCGCATTAACCCCCGAACAACGGCAGAAATTTCCTCCCATTGCACCGGATTTTGTGATTGAATTAAGGTCAGCAACCGATGATCTAAAAATGCTTCATAGTAAAATGCAAGAATATATGGACGCAGAGGTGCAATTAGCATGGTTAATTAACCCTCAACAGCAACAAGTAGAAATTTATCGCTTGGGGAAAGAGGTGGAGGTGCAGGATTTACCCACGGAGTTATCAGGTGAAGAAATATTACCTGGGTTTAGGTTGAGTCTATCCCGGTATTTGTAGAAGTCTTGATGCAGGAGTTCTCCGGCAACCTAACTTGTTGACATCCGCCCCGCCATAAACGGACGGGGACTCCATCTATTTCAACAGGTCAAAAATTGACAATTGTTGAAATGCTGGATGGGATAAATCAATTGATTAACGGTTTATCCTCCAGTCAGATAAACAATTTTCTGGTACATTAGAAGGCTTGCTTGCACAGTTTATAAACGGGATAGAATCCACTAACAAAAGATTAGAATATCGTTGAGTTATTCTAAATTGTGACCCATGAATTACACCCCAAACTGTACCGGGTTTATCAGCAGGACTACAAGCATCCGTAAGATACC
Source organism: Spirulina subsalsa FACHB-351 (assembly GCF_026130165.1). Lineage (GTDB taxonomy): Bacteria > Cyanobacteriota > Cyanobacteriia > Cyanobacteriales > Spirulinaceae > Spirulina_A > Spirulina_A subsalsa_A. The sequence goes on from NZ_JAIHOM010000032.1 coordinate 15,630, forward strand.
AGCCGTTAAAACGACCTTGATAAAATGCTCGGGCTAATAGGAAAATTTCTTTTCGCTGTCTGACCTGACAAATAACATTACCATTGGGAACTTGTCGAATATTACTCGGTGGGTCATAAACATAGGCTGATGCTCCCACAGCCGCTTGAGTGGGTGAAACTTGAGCCACGATTGAGCCGAATACAATAGTTAAAAAACTGATTGATTTAATGATTTTTTGCTTCATAGGAGTTTCGATAATAGAAGAAAAAACTATTAGATGATAGAAGTTTTTTTTGAAATATAATTGGTGGTGAGTTGTTGGGTTTCGTTGTTGCTGCACCCAACCTACGGATGGTGGTGAGTTGTTGGGTTTCGCTGTCGCTGCACCCAACCTACGGATGGTGGTGAGTTGTTGGGTTTCGCTGTCGCTACACCCAACCTACGGATGGTAGTGAGTTGTTGGGTTTCGCTGTTGCTGCACCCAACCTACGGATGGTAGTGAGTTGTTGGGTTTCGCTGTTGCTGCACCCAACCTACGGATAGTCATTTTATGGGAAATTTACTAGGGGTAATTCATGAATTACCCCTACCCCAATCTGTTGAGGATGGCTATATCAAATTAGGACTCGACTTGCACTTTGTTTTTATAAAAGGCGACATATCCCTCAATATGTTTTGCCTTTTCTTTGGTTTGGGGATAATACCAAGCGGCATCCTTGATGGTTTTATCGCCTACGGTGATATTGTAATAACTGGCTTGTCCTTTCCAAGAACAAATCGTGTGGGTATTACTATCACTAAAATATTCAGTTTTTAGAGCATCTGGGGGGAAATAATAATTTCCCTCGACTACTTCACAGTTATTGCTTTCTGCAAGGAGAACGCCGTTTAAGGTCACTTTAGCCATAGTTAAATCAGGGTGATTTGATCACCCCATTATAGGGCGTGTCGGACTTAGCAACCTATCCCCCAAGAGAGGGAGAGAAGCCGTTAATGATAACGCAATTGAAACCGATGGGTGATGGCCATTGTGTCCCTTGTATAACATTCGGGAAAGGGTCTAAACTGGTTTTGTAGGGTTTGGACATGAGCGATCGCCGATTGATCCAAAGGAGCAAAACCACTGGACTCCAACACTTGAATATTGCTCACTCGACCATCCCGATGGAGATCATAGCTTAAGCGCGTCACCCAAATGCCACGACTGGGGGGACGGGGAGGATTCCAACTCTGGGCTAAGATGTTCTGTAAATTGCGTTTGTACGTCTCTACGACATTTTGACACACTCTGGAAATGAGATCAGAACTGCCAGAGGGGGGAGTGGTGGAAGCAGGAGGACGCGCTACAGTATCCCGATTATCGGTCATGGGAAGCGGCACATCAAACCCCTCAAACATCGGACCAGTGAGCAGTTGACCTAATTCCCGAGGGGTAATCATTTCTATGTCCGTTAGGGTGCCACTGGGGGTAACTCCCACCTTTTGCCATGCTCTCACACGCACAGGAGGGAGATCGGGATTTTCGACGTTAAATAAATCTACTTCCCCTTGTAAGACGCGCACTTGTCCCTGTTGCTGCTCATCGACTTCGAGGGTGTAGAGTGTTCCCCGGGTAACGGCCACAATGGAGCCTACACACCCCCGCACTCCTCCAGAAACAACGGCCTGGCCTCGTCGCAGTTGGACGCAACGACTCCCCACAATAAAGGAGGCATTGCGACCTAAGCGGATCATGGCCTGATTATTGAATCGTAACCCTGCTCGGGCCTGTTCGGTGCGGACTTGTTGACCGAGTTGAGCGGTGGTGTTGACTCTAGCAATGCGGTCTTGAATAAAAACGCGATCGCTATCTAAAATTTCTACAATGGTCGCTTGAGTAATATTTTGCGCCATCCCCGGAATTTTCGGGACAGCTAAAAACAGGATGACTAGACAAGTTGCCACCCCTAGGAATAAAAGTGAGGGAAAACGAAATCGGGAAAACATAAGCTTAGTGGTTCATCAAGGGTTTTTTCGGCTGAATTTTGCTCAGTTTAAAGGGTCTATGTCTCTTAGTCGCTCTAACTCTAGTTTAACCAGATTAAAGGAGATTAACGGTCAGGAAGAGGGCCTAAAATAAAAGCTCCGGGCAATCGATCCCCCCCTTGGGGTTGTTGGTTATTCACCCCAAAAACTCGCACTTGAAACACTTGTCCATCTTGTCCGATGACTGTCAGAATGGCATCATTGCCACTTAGACCAAACGTCACATTTTGAGCGGGAATTCCATTAATTAAAGCTCCGGTTTGCGTGGCATTGGGACTGATGACTGTGCCGTTAATTTCAATGGGTGAAGAAAGATTAACTCGTGTGGGTTGATTTCCCCGTTCTGTGGTAATGGTCACGTTAATCTTACCACTATCATCCTGAAATGTGCCGCTATCTCGGAATAGTTGATTCCCGATACTCGTCCCATATTCGTTGACAGTAAATGAACCTGTAATCAGGGTGGCATCATTGCCAATTTCTGAGAGAAATTCTGTATCCGTTAGAGGTAAATTGGGGGTAAAACGGCTGGGAGTTCGACGGTTGGATAAATGACCTAATGGGTTACTAATTCCGTTAATTGCTTGACGGATAAAGTTGGGAGTAAATCCCCTCCCAGATAGAGGGCGAATGATATTTTCAAAATTGGGTAAAGGAATGCGGAATCCTCGGAATAGTTGCCCTTGTAATAAATTAGTTAATTGATTAGAACGAATTCGTTCAATTTGACCTAAAATTCCATCAGAAAACACTCTAATTTGATTGCCAGCTTCAAGGATTTGCCCCTCTTTGTAATCTGGATCATCGGTGTCCTGTTCACTCTCAAAAACTTCGATTACTCCTTCTAATACTTGAATCATACTTTCTTCGGTTTCTTCGTCAATTTCCATCACATAAATAGTTCCCCGTGTAACAGCAACCACTGATCCTACACAACCTTGAGCATTACCGGATACAACCACTTGTCCCCGTTGTAATTGAACGCAACGACTGCCTACGATAAAGGATGAATTACGACCGAGACGGAGGACTGCATTATTATCAAATCTCAAGCTAGCTCTTGCTTGTCCGGTACGGATTTGTTGACCTTGACGCGCTACAGCATTGACGCGGACTCTCTGGTTTTGTATAAAGACTTGATCACTATCTAAAATCTCAACAATTCTGGCTTGATTAATCGGTTGTGAGAAAGTTTTAATCGGCAGTAGACTCAGGGTTAACGCGAAGATGAACCCCAGTAAAATATAACCTAGTTTGGGTATGGTTTTAGTCATGATCAGCGAAAAATTGGGGATGGAAATGGCTTAACGGAAAGGAAAGGGGAATCTAGGCAATCTGGGGGAACGAGGGACGGAGGGAGGTTTGATGATGTTATTCAGATTGGGGATAGGAATACGGAATCCTTGGAATAATTGCCCTTGTAGAAGGCGAGTTAAGTCACCTGTTGTCAGCTGTTCGATAATCCCTAAAAGACCACTAGGTAAAACTTGAATTTTATAGCCTGCTTCGATGGTTTTAGGTTCTATTTCCGGATCTTCTGGATCGCTAACTTCTACGGCACCCTCCAAGACTTGAATTGTTCCTTCTCCGGTTTCTTCGTCAATTTCAAGGACATATATTGTGCCTCGGGTAACGGCTACAATTGAGCCAATACAGCCCCGTTGATTGCCTGAAATTAATAGTTGACCCCGTTCTAATTGGATGCAGTGACTACCGACGATAAAGGAAGAGTTGTTTCCGATACGAATGACGGCATTATTGATGAATTTTAAGCCTGCCCGGGCTTGCTCTGTGCGGATCTGTTGACCTTGTTCAGCGATACTATTCAGGCTAACTTTTTGATTTTGAATAAAGACTTGATCACTGTCTAGAATTTCGGCAATGGTGGCTTGAGTGATGGGTTGGGAGAAGGTTGTTAGGGGCAATAGACTAAGGATTAAGACTAGGATTAATCCTAAGAGACTATAGCGGAAAGGAAAATGTTTTTTAAACATGAGTGTTAAAGGGTAAACAAGGAAAAATAAGCGATTTTTAGGGGATTGATTTTAGAGTCAACCCTCACGGGACAAAGTTCGATGTAAGGATTAGGCAGTTGGGGGGTTAAAATTGAAAATTAGCCCGGACTGTGCCGATCCAGAAGGTGTTATTGTTGGAAATATGACCGGGATCGGTCACCAAGAAGACTCCCGGACTGATGGAAAGGCGATCGCTAATTCTCCAGCGATAGAACGTTTCGAGGTGGAAAGAAGTTCCCCGATCTCGTCGTTCAATATTCCCTCCTACCAAAAGTTTAGGGGGGATTCCGGCGACAATACCCCAATAGTCCCCCGTTTTGCCGAAAGGGTCTTCAATGCCGAAAGAAAGGGTTCCCGTAGCACTGAGGGCAAAGGCTGGGGAAACGAGAGAACGAGTATAAGTGATCCCCCCCCATGCCCCCAAAATGATGTTATCGGTAAGATAGGTTTGTAGTGTAGCCCCGAGGCCATGAATTTGGGCGGGTTCCAAAAAAGTCCCCGAGGTATCTGCATTAAAACTTCCCGTAAAAGTGTCCAGACGACCATCTTGGCTGTAGGCATTGACATAAGCGAGTCCGGCAACAGTGCGATCGCCTGGTGCTACCAACACCTGCACCCCTAACGCGCTGTGACTCCCGTTAAAAAAACCACCCTCTGCGCTGTTGCGCGTACCATAAGCCGTTTGTAGACGCACCTGATCACTAACTAACCAGTCTAACCCAACTCCACTGTTGAGCGCCCCCAATTGAAACAAAGGATTTTGCGCCCCAAACCTCGAAACCGCCCCATCTCCTGCCCCCCGATGGGGAGTATTAGGAGTTAACACATCCCCCAAACTAAACCCCACAGGTTTCAAGGTTAAAACCATCCGATCTTTGAACACAACACGGCGATATTCCAAGGTATCGAGGGACCATTGATCTCTGGCTCCACTTTGACTATTCAGCAAGGCCATATAACTGTTTAAAGCCTTGGGATTGGCAAAACCAAAATCATTAAAATTCCCTGTCCCTAACCCCAGTAATAAACGATCTTTGCCCTGAAACGAAGTCGCTAGAGCTAACTGGGTTTGGTGGGTGAATAGAATCCCCGTTTCTCCCCGTCCCGGTGGTCGCCCTCCCGTCGCCCCAGACAGAGCGAACACCACCTGACCCCCAAATATGACCGTTGTAGAGAAAGACTGGTCTTCTAGAGTCCTTAAACGCCCTTCTAGGGTATGGATAAAAGTGGCTACATCCTCCAATTCTTCTACAAATTCCTGACGCAATCGTTCCACTGTCAGTAAATCTTCCCCTTGCAGGGTGGGAAGTTGACTGAAACAAGCCGCAAGACTGGCGGCAAACTCATAACGAGTCAGGGGGCGTTCTCCCCGAAATGTGTTATCGGGGTATCCTTGCAAGCAGTTATAACGCTCCATTAAGTTTTGTAACGCTTCTCTTGCCCAATCCGTTGGGGCAACATCCCGCAGTTGAAACACGGGGGTAATTTCACTCAGGGGGGGAGGAGAAGCGAGTTCCATCCCTTGTGGGTTTAGGGGAGCTTGGGGCGGTAGATACCCCATTGTGCTGGCTTGTACCGTTGTGTTACTGAGAACACACCCCAGTAAAGCCAGCCATCCCCATTGCTGTTGTCTCATGTTGCCATCATCCCAAAAGACCTGTTATTTTCTGGCACCCTTCTGTTCTTTGTCGCACAGATTTTTCTTTTGAGCAAATGATTCAGGCAACAGGAAACAGTGATCAGGTTTAATCCTGGATCTCTAAAAACTCTCGCACTTGTGAATCAGTCGGTTGCCCGGAGAGTGCGCCCCGTTGGGTTGTCACCAAGGCTCCCACAGCAGCCGCATAGGTAATGATTTCGCCCACGGATTCGGGGCGATTTAAGGCCTGTAAGCCCTGTTGAACCAGTTGGTGGAGCAATCCAGCCACAAAGCCATCCCCAGCCCCTGTGGTGTCTTCTACGGCGACTTGAAAGGGGGTGAGACGGCCTTCATGATCATTTAAACAGTAACGGATGGGATCACTACCGCCTCCGGTGACAACCACACCTTCAACGGAATTCAACTGATGGGCGATCGCACCTGCATCCATCGTATTAAATAACCATTGCGCCTCCTCTTGGGAGAGCTTGACAAAATCTACCCAATTCCAGAGTTGAGCAATGCGATCGCGAGCGCTATCCGGTTCAGGCCAAAACATCGGCCGCCAGTTTATATCCAGAAAAACCTTCAAATGATACTCATTGGCCAACTCCAGCGCGTGGAAAATAGCCGAGCGCGTTTGGGGATAGGCTAACTCTAGCGTTCCTAAGACCAAATATTCCGCCTCAGCAAACAACGCCGTCGGTAAGAGATTCGCCTCCAAATAGGCATCAGCAAAAGCATCGGGAGCCAGTCCCCCAAAGCCTGTAAACTCTCGCTCTCCCGAAGGCGATCGCAACACATACACCGAACGAGTCGGAGCCGTCGGGTGAACCTGAATCCCCCGACTATCCACCCCCACCTCTTCACACACCCCCCGCCACCAATCCCCCCCCTCATCACGCCCCACACATCCCACCAACGCCGCCGGAGTTCCCAACTTCACCAAACCACAAGCCACATTAGCCGGAGCTCCCCCCAGAAACCGAGTCCAAGACTCCACCCCCTCAGCCGACACCCCCACCTGATCCGCCAAATAATCCACTAAAACTTCCCCAAGACAAATTACACGAGGATTGCTCATATCGTCCCTCAACCCACCCTTAACAGGCCCATAAATAAATTTTGCCCTTATCCTAACCCGTGAATGAGCCAAGGAAAACCAAGATTCTCCGGATCCACCGGGAAACAATCTTTTAGAATTAAAGATAAGTAATAATAACTAAGGTAGAACTTAAAAATATGTCTGAGGAAAAAGCATCCACACCCGTTGCCCTGTCAGACCGCGAACTTCAGATTGTCGAGCTAGTGGCCAGCGGCCTGACCAACTACGAAATCGCCCAAAGATTAGAAATCAGCAAACGCACCGTAGACAACCACATCAGCAACATCCTAACCAAAACCGCCACCGATAACCGAGTAGCCCTAGTCCGTTGGGCGTTGCAGTGGGGGAAAGTCTGTCTAGACGATGTTAACTGTTGTACCCTACCCGTCGGCAACGGTAGCCTCTCCAACCCACCCGAAAGCACTCCCTAACCCCCCACTCAACAGTGAACAGTAATCCATTGCCGATTGACCATGAGTGACAAATTCAGCATGAATGTCCCCTTGTCAAGGTCAGGGAATAGGGGGGAATAGGGAAGGGAAAATGGATTACTGATTACTAATGACTGTTCACTGTCACCCCCAACTCCACCGCAAAACCCCCGCCCAACCTCAACTAGCTGAAGCGGGGATTCCCTCATCCATCAATCACAATCACACAAAAAACCGCCTAAAAAGTCCTGAATAATGGCAATCGGTAATTCTACAAACCCGCGAAACTGATCCACAAAACGACTCACTTGGCGAGAAAAACGAGTCACCGCCACCCCATCAATGTACATATCTTGGGTAGGGTAATTCTGCAAAAACTCCAAAATACTGATCTCATTATTTTCACGAGCCGACAATACCAAAGCCGCTCGTAACGATTGGATATTAGCGCGGCGGGACTTGGTATGAATAAAATTGCCCGTCTCAAACAGCAGATACTCACCGGGCAACGTATTCAACACATTATGTAAAAACAGGAAATTCACCCCCACCTTATAATCCAACACCTGCCGAACATTCTCAGGCTCCTGTCCTGACAAATTGACCAAAAAACGCACCGAGGACGACATTTCCCCCGTCTCCACAAACCGCTCCAAATCTTCCACCAATACCGACTGCCGAAGGGGTCCGTAGGTAATAATCACCCGTTCCGCCGCCGGAGTGGGAGCTTGTGCCACCAACAGGCTACTCCCCACCCCAACCGCGCACATTCCGCCCCAACGGAGCGCCTTTTGTACCGGATGGCTCAATCCCCGGGCTAATTTTCCTGCTTGAGAATCCATAATCCTTAAAAAATGACCTGAACTGAGAACAAAACAACTAAAAAGGTAAGACCTAAGCCCCTACTCTGCAACAACTGCCGAATCTTGAGTTAGAGCCTTTGCCCGTTCTGTCACTATTAAAGTTGTATCACTCACACAATTCTCACCACTAGGACTCACCGCCAAAGTTGCCCCCTCACCGGGTAGCATCGAACCGGGTTCACAATCACAAATCATCTCCTGCAAAAACTGACGAGCCGTCCGCAGTGCAGGCTCAATATCCTCTAAAAAGCGGCTTACCCGGTCATAAACCACCTGTAACCCCGTTAAATCCAGATTCACGCTTTGCATCGGATAGCGTTCAATCACATCAATCAGGGAAATCATGCCATTGGCTTCTACAGACTCCCGAATCGCCTCCCGTAAAGCCGCAACATTAGTGTCCAACGTCCCTTGATTAATTGCCTTATCAATTTGTAGTAAGGCAAATTCACCTAAAGAACTGCCCAGAGTATCGCGGACAAAATTGGAACTCACCCGAATTTCCGTCCCCAAAATTTGCCGTAAAATACTGGGGAAATCCGTTCCCACTTCCCGTTCTAAAAAAGACTGCACTTCCGGTTCTAAATCTCCCGTCTCCACAAAATCCACCAACGCCCGAGTCGGTACGGAAATTTCTAGGGCATTGTACTTAAAATTAATCACTTCTGCCGCCGAGACAGCCCCGCCCCAAGTCGCTAGGAGTGCAGTAGTGCTGACGGTTAAGGCCAGGGTTTTCTGTTTCAGTTGGGATAGGTAAGATGCCGCTAACATAAGAAACTCCTCATCAAAAAAAGGGACTTGTGGGTAATGTCTTGTTGTTTCTTTGCTCCAAGAGTGGGGTAGATTATCCCCTATTTTCCTCTCTCTGAACCAGATAGAAACTAAATCAAGACATTTATTGAACCCTAGGAAACATCTTAAGCATACCCCTGTTTTTTCTCAACTTATCAAGCCATTGCGCCTGATGTTCTACCGACCCCAACGGAGAAAACCCCAGAAAATACCCAGAAAAAATCAGCATTTTTGCCCTTTCCCCCTCCTCAGCCTCCCCGAAACCGTCATGAAAGCGTTAAAATCAATCTGGAATTGTGCTTTTTGTCTGAACAACAGGCAAACTCAAATCCAGCGCAAACTAGACCTCGTATCAGAGCGCCCTAAAGAACACTATGGATTCACCTATTCAGGCTGTACAAGCTCCCTACCGAGGAGACGCATACTATAGAACCCCACCCCCTGACTTGCCCTCGTTGTTGCTCAAAGAGCGCATTGTTTATCTGGGATTGCCCCTCGTTTCACCGGATGAGTATAAAGAACAAATGGGGCTGGATGTGACGGAGTTAATCATTGCTCAACTCTTGTTTTTGCAATTTGATGATCCCGATAAGCCGATTTATATGTATATCAACTCTACCGGGACTTCTTGGTATGGGGGAGAGGCGATCGGCTTTGAAACGGAAGCCTTTGCCATCTGCGACACCATGAACTATATCAAGCCTCCTATCCATACCATTTGTATCGGTCAGGCAATGGGGACGGCTGCTATGATTCTGGCTGCTGGCACGAAAGGCTGTCGTGCGAGTTTGCCCCACTCTACGATTATCCTCCACCAACCTCGTCAGGGGACTCAAGGCCAGGCCTCGGATATTCAAATTCGGGCGAAAGAAGTATTGGCGAATAAAAAGGCTATGCTGGAAATCTTTGCCAAAACGACGGGTCAACCTCTGGAACGATTGGAGCGGGATACTGACCGAATGCTCTATATGACTCCGTTTCAAGCCCAAGAATATGGGATCATCGATAAAGTATTAGAAAGCAGTAGCCAACTGCCGACTCCTATTCCGGCGACTCCTTAGTTTTTTTGTTCTTTTTTATTCCCGAAATTTAATCATGCCTATTGGTGTTCCCAGAGTTCCTTATCAAATGCCCGGTCAGCCCTATTCTGACTGGATTAACATTTACGACCGTCTCTATCGAGAACGCATTATTTTCATCGGTCGGGGAATTAATGACGGACTGGCGAATCAAGTGATTGCCATTATGCTGTACTTGGATTCGGAAGATTCCGGCAAGCCGATTTATCTCTATATCAATTCCCCGGGAGGGTCTGTTACGGCGGGATTGGCTATTTATGACACGATTCAGCACATTAAGTCAGAGGTGGTGACGATTTGTGTGGGTCTGGCGGCTTCGATGGGAGCTTTCTTGTTGTCGTCGGGGACGAAGGGGAAACGGTTGGCGCTTCCCCATTCTCGGATTATGATTCACCAGCCTCTCGGTGGCATCCAAGGTCGTCGTCAGGCGACGGATATTGAGATTGAGGCGAAGGAAATCCTACGGATTAAGCGACAACTCAATGAGATTATGGCGGGTCATACCGGACAACCGATTGAGAAAATCGAAAAGGATACAGATCGGGATTTCTTTATGTCTCCCGAGGAGGCGAAGGAGTACGGTCTGATTGATAAGGTGATTGAGGATCGTTCTCTGTAGATTCTCTCTGTCTCCGCAAGCTACCCGGTTGGCTGTTCTGTTTTTCCCCTAAGTGGGGCAGCAGAAGAGCAACCGGGTTCTGTTTCGACTGTCTGGGGTCTGCTGAAAAAGCCCAACGCTGGACTCAACAAGGGAATTGATAATTGACAATTATTCCCGACTCCCCTGCTCTCCTGCTCCCCTGCTCCCCGAGTTATTCAGCAAGCCCTATCTGGACTAGAGGGCTTGATTGACTTGTTCTAGGAGTTGGACAAGTTGGTTCTGAACGGAGGTGTGGGTGTATTCATCGTCGGGGTGGGGCGGTTGTCCGGGTTGTTGGAAGTGGGGGGTTTCTCCATAGATTTGACCCCATTTTGCATCGACTTGTCGCACCAGTTCGTAGAGGATTTCTGAGTTGGAGGCGATCGCACTTAAAATGTCCCGCAGTGCTATCAAGGGCTGCTCTAGGTTTTGACTCACTCGCAAATCATTCTGAACCCAACTCTGTAAAACCGCTTGTAATGCCCCCGAGGAGTCCGGTAAGTTCTGGGCAATAAATTGATTGAGTTCGGCTTTGGCTTGAACCAAAGGAGGAACGGGGGACTCGCCCTTTAAGAATGCCCCTCCTTCCCGACCAATCACATCGGCTAAGGAAAATTTGCGGCCCGATAGGATGTCTCGTTCTAGACTGAGATCCGGTTCTTGCTCCCGTTCTGACTCAGGATTAGGGTTCATGATTTCACCATCTCACTGGACTGGACACCTCCTAAAACGTTTAGAAGGTGTCCATTAATCTAGGCGTTTTCCAACTTCGCGGGGTCAACGGCAAAGAAGCTCACATGATAAATATTCCTTTTCCACGGATGGGCTTGCACTTCCCGAATCAGGGCGCTGCCTTGCCAAGACTGCTCAGGAACATTCACCTCGACGACGGTTTTATTCACCACAGCCGTTCTCAGCAGGATTTCTGCGTCTTTGGCATCTACCACTAAAGATAGAGACTCGGGGACATTATGACCATAGAGATTCGCTGGGAGAAGACCCTCACGCCGTAACGCATTGGGTTTGCTGCCTTCGGGTCTAGTTTTACATTCAATTGTTGGTGCGGACATAGTGTGTTCTGGATATATAAGGGTTGATGAGTGAAATCAAGGGCAATGGGTTAAGGTAAACCCCCTGCCTGACCCCGAACGCTAGCCGTTACACTTCAAGTAAGGCACGTTTGGGACCGTGAATGGGATCTTCGACAATAATCGTTTGATCCCGACTGGCTCCCAAGGACACAATGGCAATGGGAACTTCCATCAATTCGGCGAGGAATTTGAGGTAATTCAGGGCAGCTTGGGGTAAGTCTTCCAAGGTGCGACAGTCGGCTGTGGATTCTTTCCACCCGGGCATGGTTTTGTAGATGGGCTGACACCGAGCAAAACGCTTAGAACTGCTGGGGAAATCCCGACAGGTTTCGCCGTCAATTTCGTAGGCCACACAGACTTTAATTTCCTCTAGACCATCGAGGACATCCAGTTTCGTGATGGCTAAACAGTCTAACCCGTTGATGCGTACGGCATAGCGACCAATGACGGCATCAAACCAACCACAACGACGGGGCCGCCCGGTGGTGGTGCCGAATTCTGCGCCGCGATCGCCTAAAATTTTCCCCACTTCCTCTTTTAACTCCGTGGGGAATGGCCCCTCACCCACGCGGGTGGTGTAAGCTTTCGCTACCCCAATCACCCGGTCAATAATCGTCGGACCGACACCTGCCCCTACACAGGCTCCCCCCGCAATGGGATTAGAAGAGGTCACATAGGGATAAGTCCCGTGATCCAAATCTAACAGTGTCCCCTGCGCTCCTTCAAACAGGATATTCTGGCGATTTCGCACCGCTTCATCAATTTTCAGGGAACTATCCACCACATGGGGGCGCAAACGTTCCCCATAGGCCAGATACTCCTCTACCACGGCTTGGGGATCAAGGGGAGGGAGATCATAGAGTTTTTCGAGGATGGCATTTTTATACTGCACTGCCCAAGTGACTTGACTGCGCAACTCGTCGGGATTGACTAAGGTCATCATGCGAATCCCTACCCGTTCAGACTTATCGGCATAGGTGGGGCCGATTCCCCGTTTGGTTGTCCCAATCTTATGCTCGCCCCGTTGATTTTCCACAGCTTCATCAATGAGGCGATGATAGGGCATCGTCACATGAGCCGTCTGGGAAATATATAACTTCTCTGTGGAAACTCCTAACTCGGCAAGTTGATCGATTTCTTGGATCAGCACTTTGGGGTCAATTACTGTCCCCGAACCGATAATACATTGTGTTTTTGGGTATAAAATGCCGGAAGGAATTAGATGGAGTTTGAAGGTTTGTCCTTGTACGACTACAGTATGTCCCGCGTTCGCTCCCCCTTGGTAGCGAACGACGACATCTGCTGAACGACTCAGCAAGTCTGTAATCTTACCTTTGCCTTCGTCCCCCCACTGGGCTCCAATTACTATAACGTTAGCCAAGGGTCTTTTTTCTATTCAACACTTTTCACAAACTCTCATTATCTATAAGAAGGGGGGAGTGTGTCAAGGGTCACTCACGGATCAATGGGATGTAGGGGAATTAATAATTGATAATTATTCCCCATTCCCTATTCCCCATTCCCCATTCCCCATTCCCCAAGGAGATTTATGGCACTCTATGCAGAACTACACCGTCATTTAGGGGGGTCCGTGGTCCCCCGGGTGTTGTGGCGTTATTTCCAACGACGCAACGAGGATTTAGCCGCCAAATTCCCGGTCTATCCTGAATTTGAGGAATTTTATACCCGTCCTCGCAATACCCTTGATGAGTATTTAGAATTACATACCCTTGTGGAGACGGTTCAAACAGAACAGGCGCTCCCCTATTTTATCTATCGCTTGATTCGCGGGGCTTATATTTTTGAAAACCTCGCCTATTTAGAACTCCGCTATACTCCCTACTTGCGCACCCCGGAACACCTCAGCCAAGGGGAGCGGATTGAGCAAATGGCGCAAATTGTGGAAATTGTGGGGAAGGCCTCTCAAGCGGAAGATTACCCCATCGTTACCAGCCAAATCCTTTGTATGCACTCCCGTTTACCCTCAGAGGTGAATCGAGCCATTGTGGAGTTAGCGGTGAGTTATCCTGAGTATGTTTGTGCCATTGATGTGGCGGGGGGAGATGCTCATTATCGGGAGCGTTTGGATGAGTTTGTGGGGTTATATGATTATGCGCGATCGCACGGCCTCAAAACCACCGGACACCTTTATGAAACCGTCGATGGCTGTTATCCCCAACTGCTCCCCTACCTGATGCGCATTGGTCACGGCATCCAAATCCCCCTAAAATACCCCGAACTCCTGCCCCAACTCGCCGCCAATCAACAATGTTTAGAAGTTTGCCCCACCACCTACTTTAAAACCGGCACCCTAGAAAACCTCTCCCAGTTAAAAATCGTCTTCGACCGTTGTTTTGAGGCCGGAGTAGACATTGCCATCTGTACCGACAACGCCGGACTCCATAACGTCCGTCTCCCCTTTGAATATGAAAACCTTCTCACCCACGATATTATCGACTTCCGCCAACTCCAAGCTTGTCAAGATGCCGCCTTCCGTCATGCCTTCGCTTGGCCCCACCAACAGCCTCCCGCCTCCCTGTTAACCAGCATCCTGCAAAAAGAACCCCCAGAAGCTCAGTCCATTTACCCTTAAGGATTGATAATGAATTATTAATTTCCTAAGAATCACGACAATCTTCGGATATTTCCTCGCGGGAGGGGACGGCTTTTGTTACAATACCTAGGGTCATTTCTAAAGCTAGTATTTACGTCGTTTGAATCAATCCACCGAAATACAAGAAATCGATACTCTCGCGCAAGAACTCGCTACGATTCAACAAACGGGTTCTAAGCGGATTGCCTTGCTCGGGACTCGTCATGTACCACTTACTCATCAGAAACTCATTGAGATGATGAGTTATGCCCTCGTGCTGACGGGCAACCGTTTGATGACTTCTGGAGCAACCGGAACCAATTTTGCGGCTATTCGGGGGGCGATGCGCGCTGATCCCAATCTGTTAACCGTGATTCTGCCCCAAAGTCTCGCCCGCCAAACGCGGGAATCGCGAGAGCAGTTAGAAAAGGTGATTCATTTAGTGGAAAATCCCGATAATGATCATCTGTCCTTAGGAGAAGCCAGCGCCCTGTGTAATCGGGACATCATTTCTCGCTGTCAGCAGTTAATTTGTTTTGCTTTCCATGATAGTCACACCCTGTTAAAGACCTGTGAGGAAGCAGAAGAACAACGAAAAGTAGTAACTTTGTTTTACTTTGATTAAGGGGTGTTGTGAACTCCCCTTAAAACAGGACTAAGTGTTGGGCTTAGTCTTGTTTCTACTGTCTAAAGGGAACGGGGAATCGGTAGTTGAGACTTGAAAATTGATGATTGGTTCCGAATAGGGTTTGTAGTATGAATATTGAATTGATTTTATTAGCCTCTGTATTGGGGGCGGTGGTGTTGGTGTATTTACCCTATGTAGTGGTGGCGTATAATCGAGTCCGTTTGGGCTATGATATGAGCGCCCCTCGGTTGATGTTTGAAAAATTCCCCCCCTATGCCAAGCGAGCGACTTGGGCCCATCAGAATTCTTTTGAGGCCTTAATCATTTATGCTCCAGCCGCTTTGATGGCCTATGTGACGGGGGTAGAGTCTAGGGTCGCGGGATATGCTGCGATCGCCTTTTTAATTGTCCGTTTCCTCTATTCCCTCTGTTATATCCTAGATTTTGCCCTCATTCGCCCCTTAATGTTCGTGCTGGGCTTAACTTGTAGTGGCATTTTATTCGCGCTGAGTTTGTTACAAGTAGCAGGCTAGGCTACAATGTCCTCACACCTTAGAAACTGTCTGAAAAGCACTTTCTAGACACATTGAAAACCGTTCGATTTTAAATTAAGTTATGGCATCCACCAGTTCTTTTGATGTAGTCAGCGACTTTGATCATCAAGAAATGGTCAACACTGTAGATCAAACCCTACGAGAAATTAAAAGTCGTTATGATCTCAAAAACACTAACAGCACCCTAGAGTTAGGGGAAGCCACAATTACCGTGAATACAGATAGTGAGATGACCTTAGAAACCATTCACGATATTTTGCGGCAAAAAGCTGCCAAACGGAATCTTTCCCAAAAAATCTTTGAATACGGCAAAATTGAGTCCGCCAGTGGGGGGCGGGTTCGACAAGAAATTACCCTAAAACGGGGAATTAGTCAAGAGAATGCTAAGAAAATTAGTAAATTAGTGCGGGATAATTTTAAAAAAGTGCAGGCTTCCATTCAAGGGGATGCGGTGCGGATTTCTAGTAAATCCAAAGATGATTTACAGGAGGTGATTCAAGCGTTAAAACAGGAAGAATTTCCCGTCGCCTTACAGTTTACGAATTATCGCTAGTCTGTTGCTAGTCTCTCAAGATGTAGCGTTTTCAAATGTATTAAACGCTATTTATGGGACTTGACAAAAGGCACACAAGCTTAACTTGTCAAAGTTGGGGAATAGGGAACAGGGAACAGTATACAAGGGTTACAAGGAGCTTGAAGTATTATAAGGAAACGGGAATCCCACCCTCAGCCAGGGAACGAGTTAAGGCCGTTAGGACTTCGACTAATTCCATTCCGACCCAGCCCGAAGACAGGGGGGAAGAGGTTTGAGTGAGAACGGATTCTACAAAGCGATCGCACACCCGGCCCAAAGGTTCGTATTCTTCCAACTCCAACACCTCTCGCCCCACCCCTTGGGGGACAAAATTCCCCCCCACCTGCTCAAAATAGCCCCGTTGGATGGTTAACGGTGCATCCCCCGCCAACTCATCAAAAATCAACGTCCCCTGACTCCCCACCACACAGAGACGGCGCTGCTTATCAGGATTGAGCCAACAGAGATGAATCACCCCTTGAAAGCCACTGGGATAAGTCACCGTCACCCAGACCAAATCCCGCACCCTCAAGGACTCCGAAACCGCCGGAACCGCCATTTTTAACTGGGGCTGTAACCAAACCTGCCCCGTCGCTTGTACCGTTTGGGGTTTCTCCCCTAACCAATGGCTAAAAATTGCCAGATCATGAATAGCCAAATCCCATAAAGCATCCACATCTTGACGGACAGGGGCTAAATGGGTTCGCGTGGCGTAACCATAGCGCAACTCCCCTAATGTCCCCGACTCAACCGCCCGTTGACCTGCTGCCACGGCCGGATTAAAGAGATAGGTGTGGTCAACCAATAACTGAACTTGTTTTTCCTGAGCCAGTTGGCAGAGATGACGACACTCGGCGGGATCTAAAGTCAGGGGTTTTTCGGCCAACACATGATAACCCAAAGTCAAGGCATCCCGAATCAAAGCGTAGTGAGTCGCGGCCGGAGTAGCCACTAACACCGCATTGAGATCCGGGTGTTCGCGAATACTCGCCCAATCGGTGGTTTGAATGACCTGGGGGGGTAAATTAGCCCCACATTCGGCCAACTTGTCTGGATTGGAGTCTACCACAGCTACTAAGTCAATCTGGGGATGTTGAGAACAGACTCGCGCCCAATGTTTTCCCCAACGTCCCACCCCTAAGAGGGCTATTTTAATCATCATGATTTGTTAATTCTCCTTGGGTTGACCAATGGTCAGAAAAGCCTGTTTAGCCGCCGCTTGTTCCGCCGCTTTTTTAGAGTGTCCCGTACCCCGACCTAAACACTCATTTTGTAACCAAACCTCTGCGGTGAAGCGTTCAGTATAATGGCCGCCTTTTCCGGTTTCTTGTACCCGGTATTCTGGCAAGAGTTTATATTGTCCTTGGGTCCATTCTTGTAGGGCATCTTTATAGTTCTGGAGAGCGGGATCTTGTCGGACTTCAATGGCCTTATCTTTCAATACTGAATCGAGCCAACACCGAATTAGGGTCATGGTGTGGGTACTGAGATATAGGGCCCCTAGAACCGCCTCAAACGCATCCGCTAAACGGGAGCGTTTGCCTCCATGATCGGCAGCCGCCCCCCCGGAGACTAGGAGATACCGTTCTAAGCCGTACATTTCGGCAAAATCGGCTAAAACGCGATCGCTTACCAACACCGACCGAATCGCCGTAAACTCCCCCACAGGTGCATCTGGATAGGTTTCTAACAACACCTCTGAAGCCGCCAGACGAACCACCGCATCCCCTACAAACTCCAACTGTTCATAATTAGCCACTTTATTAACACTAGGATGAGTTAAGGCTAAATCCAGTAAACGATAATTAACAGGGGCATCCGAGGCTAACCCCAATCGTTGAATCAACTTTTGAAGTTGTTTCTCTCGCCTCTGGTCTTTCAGTACAGGGGATGAATTCAACTTCACTACTCCTAAAAACCTGACGCTGCAATCTTCTATTGTATCGCAAGACCATCAGGCCAAAGAGCTAGCCCCCCGGAGATTTATTCCGATGGGTGGAGGAGGGAGCGCTCTGGGATCTCGATGATAGGATGAAAGATGGTGTTTTTCATGGAGGATGCTAGATTATGGCCACTTTACGTTTAGAAAACGGTACCATCTACAGCGACCTGACCGATATTCGCCCTCAACTGGCCCCCCTTAATATTCATCTTAACCGTTGGCCCGTGGGGGATAATCCCGAACTTCAGACGTTGTTAGCAAAAGCAGCCCTGAGTGATAGCGAAAAAGAACAAGTTTTAACCGCCCTAGACCATTATTTTGCCCAATTACAACAAGAAGCGGGGTATCAGTCCCGAGATTTGATTGTTCTCCATCCCGACATCCCCAATTTAGGTGACTTGTTAGCCAAGTTTGAACGCTGCCACACCCACGCCGATGATGAAGTGCGCTATATCATCGAAGGAGAGGGGGTTTTCGGCTTTGTTACCCCGACGGGAGAACAGATGGAGTTAACCATTCAAGGAGAAGAATATATCAATGTCCCGGCTGGAACAGAACATTGGTTCTATTTAACCCCTCGTCAACGGATTAAAGCGGTGCGTTACTTCAGCACCACAGAAGGCTGGACTCCCGACTATACCGACACACCTATTCGGATGTCTCGTCAGAGTTACGAGCAAGCCCGATAGCTGAAACATCTCTAATATTACCCATCCATGAGTTTTGTTGATACCCTCTATGGCTTCTTTTTGTGTCTCCTAGTGCCTTTGTATTGGCACTATGGCAGATTTACCCCGGCCTTTAATTTAAACACTCAAGGCAACGTTACCACCGCCAAAGTGGATATCAATGACCCGTCAGAATCCACTCAAAAACGGCGACAGTGGTTATTACTCCTTGCCAGTCTGTTTTTTTATGCTCTCTTACAGGTTTATTATATTCCTTTCCTACTCTTAGCAGCCCTGTTAAACTATAAGTTAGCTAAGGCAATGGAAGCCCGATCTAGAGGTTGTTTACAGCCCCAATATTCCCAACTATCTAATCAAGAATGGGAAGAAATGCAGCGTTTCTGGAATAGTAGAGCAACCCAGATGCTCGTGATTGGAATTGTTTTAAATATCTTGATTTTAATTATTTTTAGATACCTACCTTTCCTCTTCGGTATTATTGATGATGTTTTGAATATACCCTTAGCTCAATTTAGCTCCAACTGGCTGAGAACAAATCTCATTGTCCCGTTAGGAATCTCCTTTTTTACCTTTGAATGTATTGCCTATTTAGTAGATGTTTATCGCGGCGCACCTGCCAGTTATTCCTTTTTACAATTTGCCAGTTATAAGCTCTTTTTCCCGAAACTTATTTCTGGACCAATTACCCGCTTTCATCAATTCAATAACCAACTGAAAGAAAGCCAAGCCTTAACCAATTCTCTGTTTACTGAGGGGCTATGGCTCATGGCTTGTGGCATTCTAAAAAAGGCCTTAATTGCTGACTCTTTAGGGATTTTTGTAGACCTCTGCTATGGCAACTTAGAGCGGGCAGGTAGTGGGGATTTATGGTTAGCGATTATCGGCTACGGTCTACAACTTTATTTTGATTTTAGTGGCTATGTCGATATGGCCCGAGGCAGTGCGATGTTATTGGGATTTCAACTGCCGGAAAACTTTAATTCTCCTTACTTTACAACCAGTATCGCAGCCTTTTGGCGGAGGTGGCATATGACCCTAGGGGATTGGTTACGAAACTATCTCTATTTTCCCTTGGGAGGGTCTAGAAAGGGCTTAATGCGCACCTGTATTAATTTGTTTTTAATTATGTTCTTGGCGGGGATTTGGCATGGTGCGGCTTGGGGGTATGTAATTTGGGGTGTTATTCACGGTTTAGCGTTGGTGATTCATCGACTAACGGAACAAGTTTCTCAGGTTTTTACGGGGTTTGGACGGTGGTGGAAAAGTATTCCGGGTACGGTTTGCGCTTGGATGATTACCCAGTTTATGGTGTTTCTGTCTTGGGTGTTTTTCCGCTTACCTAATGTTCAACAAGCGAATTTAGTGTTTAGTCGTTTATTTAATCATCGGGCTGATGTTCAGTTTGCCCATAAGGTCTATGGTGAAGCGTTAGGAATGGGGCGCTCGGATTTGGTTTGGTTGGTGTTAGCTTTGGTTATGATTATGACGTTTTTGTATCTGGTGAAACGGGGGTTAAAAGTTCAACTGAGTAGTCCGGTTAAAATGGCGTTAGTTCCGGTTTGTATTTTTATGGTTTGGATTTTAGCTCCGGGGGGCGGTTTACCCTATATTTATTTTGATTTTTAACAAAATGTTGCGGAATTCCCCTTCCTCCCTTGCAGGGAGGGGATGAATTGCTGTAGAGAATCTGAAGGTAAAAGGGATGGTACGAAACCCCAAACTAGCCAAGGCGATTGGGGAGCAATTATCAATTCTCTATTCCCGGAAACGCTACGGGAACGCGTAGCGTTCCAAAGGAAACGCAATGACATGACTCCCGACTCCCCCTCTCCCAAAACCCACAACCCACAACCCACCTAAGAAAAAATGTCACCCCTTCCCGAACAAGGTCAATTGGTTGAAGTCCGAGGACAACGTTATACCGTTACAGCCGTTCACACTTCAACGTTACCGACTAATCTAGTCCAGCCCAAACGCCTGCCGACTCATCACCTGATTAGTTTGGCTTCCATTGAAGATGATGCCACGGGTGAACAGTTAGAAGTGGTTTGGGAGGTGGAATCAGGGGCTAGGATTTTTGAGGAGCGGGAGTTACCCTATCCTTTCGCCCTGGATGATACCCAGAGTTTTGAAGCGTTTTTGGATGCGGTGCGCTGGGGGGCGGTGTCAAAAGCAGATCGCCAAGGGATTCAATCGCCCTTCCGCAGTGGCATTGATATTGAGGACTATCAACTGGACCCGGTGGTGCGGGCGGTGCAAATGCCGAGGGTGAATTTGTTAATCGCCGATGATGTGGGCTTGGGAAAAACCATTGAGGCGGGCTTGGTGGCGCAGGAGTTGGTTTTACGGCAACGCGCCCACCGGATGTTAATTGTTTGTCCCTCGGCGCTTCAGGTGCAATGGCGGGAGCAGATGCGGGATAAGTTTGGCTTGGATTTTCGGATTGTCAATAGTGATTTAATGCGGGATCTCCGACGGCGACGGGGGTTACATATTAATCCTTGGAGTCATTATCCCCGTTTGATTACGTCTATTGATTTTGTCAAACGCGATCGCCCCCTGCAATTACTTCAGGAGTCCTTACCCGGGGAGGGAGAATCCATCTTTCCCCGACGGATTGATCTGTTGATTGTGGATGAAGCCCATAATATCGCGCCGCCGGGGGGTGGGCGTTATGCGGTGGATTCCTTGCGGACCAAGGTGATCCGGTTTTTGGTGCGCCATTGTGAGCATAAATTATTCCTGTCGGCGACTCCCCATAATGGCTATCGGGAAAGTTTTACGGCCTTGTTGGAGTTACTGGATTCTCAACGGTTTGCCCGGGAAATTGTCCCGGAGCCGAAGCAGCTTAATTTGATTATGGTGCGCCGTCTGAAGCGGGATCTGCCGAAAAAATGGGATGGCTCCCCACGGTTTCCCGAACGTCAATTAGAGGCGATCGCAGTTCCCTATACTGAAGAGGAACGGGAAGCTAATCGGCAACTGAATGAATACACTCGGTTACGGCGCAAAGGGGCGACAGATAAATTAGAACAGACGGCCACGGAGTTTGTCTTAAAGCTCCTAAAAAAACGCCTGTTTTCCAGCCCCCAGGCCTTTTTAGCCACCTTATTCAAACATGAGGAATCTTTCTCTAAGCAGCGACGGCAAAAGTCCCTCACGGTGCCGACGGTGGGCTTGCTGCAACGGAAACTAGAGGATATTGATGAAGAGTTTGCCGATGATGATCTCTATGAAGAATCGACCCTAGAAGCTTTAGATACCAGTAGCGCGCTGTTTCGTCCTCTCACCCCTCGGGAGCGGGAATTACTCAACGGATTAAAGCAGTGGGCCCAGAAAACGGCGAGAAACCTCGATAGTAAGGCGGCGCAGCTTTTGGCCTGGTTAGATACCTATATCCGGCCGGGGGGGCAGTGGTCCCAGGAGCGGGTGATTATTTTTACGGAATATCGAGCCACCCAAAAATGGTTAGCGGATTTGTTGCTCAGTCGCGGGATGGGGGAAGAAAATCGCCTGATGGTGTTGTATGGGGGGATGGTCAGTGATGAGCGGGAAAAGGTCAAAGCGGCGTTTCAGGCTCATCCTGATGTGTCTCCCGTGCGGATTCTCTTGGCGACGGATGCAGCTTCGGAGGGGTTGGATCTGCAAAACTATTGTTCTCGGTTAATCCATTATGAGATCCCTTGGAATCCCAACCGGATGGAGCAGCGCAATGGGCGGATTGACCGCCACGGGCAACGGGCTGAGGCGGTGAAAATTTATCATTTTGTGGGGCAGGGCTATCAGCAGGGAGTCACCCAGGGCCTGAAACCGGGGGAATTGGAGGGGGATCTAGAATTCCTGATGCGGGCAGCCCAAAAGATTAATACGATTCGGGAAGACTTGGGCAAGGTGGGGCCGGTGATTGCTGCACAGGTGGAGGAGGCTATGTTAGGGCAACGGGCGGTTTTAGATACAACTCAAGCGGAATCGGAGGCTGGGCCTATGCGACGGCTTTTGAAGTTTGAGCGCAAGGTGAATGAGGAAATCGCCAAACTCAAGGACAAGCTGGAGCAAACTCGTCAGGAGTTGCGCTTAGATCCGGCTAATATTCAATCGGTGGTGCAGGTGGGGTTAAGACTGGCTAAACAACCGGCTTTAATCCCTACCGATGAACCCCATGTCTTCTCTGTGCCGGCCTTAAGTGGGAGTTGGGCGGTCTGTCAGGAGGGGTTACGCCATCCCCACACGGGGGATATTCGCCCCCTGACGTTTGATCCGGATCGGGCGCGGGGTCAGGATGATGTGGTTTTGGCCCATCTAAACCATCGTTTAGTACAAATGTGTTTACGGTTATTGCGGGCTGAGGTTTGGTCACGGGGGGAAACTAAACGGCTGAATCGGGTGGCGGTCTATCAAATCCCTAGTCGTCTGAGTCGGGAGCCGGTGGTGTTGGCCTATGGTCGATTGGTGATTTTGGGTGGGGATCAGGAGCGTTTGAATGAGGAGGTGATTGTGGCTGGGGGGAAACTCTCGGGGGGGCAGTTTAAACGTTTGGGGGTGCTGGAGTTGAATCAGTTATGGCAGGAGGCGAAAGCGGGGGATATTCCGGAGTCGCTTATAGAGAGTTTGCGGGGGCTGTGGGAGCGTTACGCCAAGCCGTTGCAGGGCAGTTTAGAGGCTAGGATGCGCGATCGCCAACAATCTCTACAAAAACAATTAGAGGATCGGTGTCAGAAGGAAATCGAGGATATCACGAGTATTCTGGAACAACTGCGGGCGAGTATTGAAAAAGAGTTAGAAGATGGCGAAAAACCTCGCCAATTGGAATTATTTAGCCGAGATGAGCAGAGTCAATATGAACAAAACCGCGAAACCCTGCGCCGTCGTTTGGCAGATATTCCGGGGGAAATTCAACGGGAAACTCAGTTAATCCGCGATCGCTATGCCAATCCTACCCCTCGCTTGTTTCCCCTTGCGATCGCCTATCTTGTCCCTCCTTCCGCTTATTAGGGAGTCGGGGAGCAGGGGAGATTAGAAACTGGGTTTTTGCCCCTGTAGGGGTTGATCGCATAAACCCTTTCAACGAGAGAGCCAAGGGGCGTATGCGATACGCCCCTACCAACCGGACCCATGAGAAACCGAGTTTTTGCCCCTGTAGGGGTTGATCGCATAAACCCTTTCAACCAGACTTGTGCTACACAAGGAATAGACTTAACGCACCCGCTTCCCTATCTGAAAAACCCATGTCTATCGCCCGTCACCATGCCGAATGGCTCTCCTTACTCGACATTGTTGGCCCCTTCATCACCATGGAAGTGTTGCTGGAGGTCTTCCCCCAAGGGTTAGC
Organism: Spirulina subsalsa FACHB-351; assembly: GCF_026130165.1. GTDB lineage: Bacteria > Cyanobacteriota > Cyanobacteriia > Cyanobacteriales > Spirulinaceae > Spirulina_A > Spirulina_A subsalsa_A. Next base: position 39,601 of record NZ_JAIHOM010000032.1, read on the forward strand.
GAAACATGACCCGGAACACTTCGCCCTCCTCAAACAAGCCTATCAGGAATGGTTACTCAATCGCAGAGATGAACAAATCCATCGGGTTTGGGTGGAATGGGTGCTAGAAAATACCCTCGATTACCCAGAAGATTGTTTACAGTCAGGGCAAGGCATTCCGGGCTATCTTCAGGTGGAATTGAAAGAATACCGCGAAACCCTCAAACCGGATTGGGCCATCATTGCACCGGGGGAAAAGCAGGCACAGTTATTAGTGCAATTGTACGGAGAGAAACAAAAATTAGAGAGTCCTTGTCCGGGGAAAATCTGGCAGGCCTCCCCTATGACGCGCATGGTGACGCTATTGCAAGGAGCGCGGTGTCCCTTGGGATTAGTGACCAATGGGGAAGAGTGGATGCTCGTCCATGCCTTGCCGGGGGAAGCGGTGACCACTGTGACCTGGTATGGGGAGATTTGGGTTGAGGAAAAGATTACCCTACGGGCGTTTCGGGATTTATTGGGCGTTGAGCGGTTTTTTGGGGTGGCTCCAGAGGATACCCTGGCCCAGTTGTTTGTACGCAGTAAGGGGCAACAGCAGGAAGTCACGGACCAGCTGGGCTTACAGGTGCGGAAGGCGGTGGAAATTCTCATTCAAACCATTGACCGTCTCAATGGGGATCTTCAGGGGGAATTGCTGCGGGATATCTCCACGGAGGAACTTTATCAAGCCGCCTGTTTTGTCATGATGCGGTTGGTGTTTCTCCTTTGTGCGGAGGAGCGGGGTTTGTTGTTGTTGGGGGACAGTCGCTATGAGCAGCATTATGCGGTATCGACTTTACAGGAGTCTTTGCGGGAGTTGGCAGACCGTTATGGGGAGGAGTTGCTGGAGCGTCGTCATGATGCTTGGTGTCGCCTATTAGCCCTGTTTCGGGCGGTGCATGGGGGGATTTTCCATGATTTGTTTCGGTTGCCGGCCTATGGGGGGGATTTGTTTGACCCGGATAAGTTTCCCTTTCTAGAGGGGCGGTTTGGGGAGCGAGATCATCCCATTGCGGTGGATAATCGGACGGTGCTGCATTTGTTGGAGTCCTTGCAGATTCTGCGGATTCGGGTGCCGGGGGGAGGGATTGAACCCCGTCGGTTATCCTTTAAAACCATTGAGGTGGAGCAGATTGGTCATGTTTATGAGGGGTTATTAGACCATCAGGCGGTCCGGGCCGAGGTGACGGTGTTGGGGTTAGGGGGGACGAAGAATAAAGAGCCAGAGGTGGCTCTGGAGGAGTTGGAGGGGCTTTTAGCGCGGTCTGAGGGGGATTTAGTCAAGTTTCTCAAGCAGGCGACAGGGCGCAGTGCGCAGGCGTTACGGAATGCGTTGGCGAAACCCTTGGCGTTGTCGGCTTTTGAGGAGGACCGGTGTTTGGCTTGTTGTGGGAATTCGCCGGAGTTATGGGAACGGATTAAACCGTTTTTTAATTTGGTGCGTTTTGATAGTTATGGTTATCCGTTAATTATTCCGGCTGGGTCGGTGTTTGTCACGTCTGGGACAGATCGGCGGGAGTCGGGGACCCATTACACGCCGAGTCAGTTAACCCAGGAGATTGTGAAGTATACGCTGGATCCGTTGGTGTATGGAGAAGATGGGGAATTAATTTCACCCCAGGAGATTCTGAATCTGAAAATTTGTGATCCGACTATGGGATCTGGGGCGTTTTTGGTGCAGGTTTGTCGGTATTTGGCGGATCGGTTGGTGGAGTCCTTGGCCTGGTTGGAGAAGAAAAAACCGGAGATGATTTTTACTATTTTTGGGGAGGAGTCTCGTCCGGCCTTGATGGAGGTGTTGCCGGAGGATGAGGGGGCGTTACGGCGGTTGATGGCGAAACGGATCATTGCGGAACGGTGTATTTATGGGGTGGATAAGAATCCGTTGGCGGTGGAGATGGCGAAGTTGTCGTTATGGTTGGAAACGCTGCAAAAGGATAAACCGTTTACGTTTTTGGATCATGCTTTGCGCTGTGGGGATTCTTTGGTGGGGGTGACGGTGGAACAACTTCAGTTTTGGTCGTTGGATGTGTCGGATCGGTCTTATCAGTTGGAGATAGGGATTAATGAGGTGCGGCAACTGTTGCAGGAGGCGATTTCTAAACGGCAGGAGTTGGAGAGTTTTGTGGTGAATAGTCCGGGGGATCAGGTGCGGAAGGGGGCGCTGTTGCTGGAGGCCCAAGCGCGGTTACGGGATTTACGGGATCGGGCGGATCTGTTGGTGGGGAGTTATTTGGCGGCGGCAGAGAAGGGGGGGACGAAGAAACTGCGGGATCGTTTGCTGTTGGTGGCCAATGGGAAGGGGGATATTAAGGATAATGAACGGCAACAGTTGCGGGATTTGGAGGAGGTGCGGCCGTTTCATTGGGAGTTGGAGTTTCCGGAGGTGTTTTTAAATCCCCCCCAGCCCCCCTTTGAAAGGGGGGAGAATTCGGCTCAACAAGTCTCTTTTATGAAGGGGAAGAATCCCCCCCAGCACCCCTTGGTAAGGGGGGAGAATTCGGCTCAACAAGTCTCTTTTATGAAAGGGAAGAATCCCCCCCAGCCCCCCTTTGAAAGGGGGGAGAATTCGGATCAACAAGTCCCCCTTACGAAGGGGGATTTAGGGGGATGTGGTTTTGATGCCATTGTGGGGAATCCGCCGTTTATGGGGGGGCAAAAAATTACGGGGGTTTTGGGTACGTTTTATCGGGATTTTATTCAGGAGTGGATTGGGAATAATGTTAAGGGAAGTGCGGATTTAGTGGCGTATTTTTTCCTGAAGGTGGCGAATTTAATTAAACAAAATGGTTGTTTTGGGTTGGTGGCAACGAATACGATTGCCCAAGGGGATACGCGAGAGGTGGGGTTAGATCAACTGGTTAAACAGGGGGAATTTTATCGGGCGGTGCCGAGTCGTCCATGGTCGGGGACGGCGGCGTTAGAGGTGGCTTATGTGTGGTTTAAAAAGGGGCAATGGGGAGGGAAATATATTCTAGATGGTAAGGAAGTTAAGGGGATTACGCCCTATTTAACGGAGACGGGGCAAGCAACGGGTAAACCTCATCAATTAGCGGCAAATCAGAATAAATCTTTTCAAGGTTCGATTGTGTTGGGGATGGGGTTTGTTTTGGAGCCGGAGGAAGCACAAGCATTAATCACTAAAAATCCGAAAAATAAAGATGTATTGTTTCCCTATCTCAATGGCCAAGATTTAAATAGTAACCCGGATCAATCTCCTTCCCGTTGGGTGATTAATTTTAAAGATTGGCCCCTATCCCCTGACCATGATAATCCCAAAAAGCCCAAGGGTGCGCCCTATGCTTCTGATTATCCTGATTGTTTGGAAATTTTGGAGAGATTGGTTAAACCTGAGCGAGAAAAAAATAAATTCAGTAAATCTGCGCGTGAAAAATGGTGGCTCTATGAAAGATCAAGGCCAGAACTTTATGAGGCGATCGCCCCCCTCAACCGAGTTTTAGTAGCTGCCAGAGTTAGTAAAAATTTAATGATTTCATTTGTTTCTAATAATTATGTTTTCAATGAAATGATAGTTGTTTTTAAGTCCGAAAAATATCGCTTTTTTTCTCTTTTACAATCATCAATTAATGATCATTGGGTATGGCAAAACTGCTCAACAATGAGAGATGCAGGAATTCGGTATTCTCCTACCGATGGTTTTGAAACCTTCCCCTTTCCCGACCTCACCCCAGAACAGGAAAAAGACCTAGAAGACATCGGCGAGAGATATTACCAACACCGCCAACAAATCATGACAGAAACCCAACTAGGACTCACGAAAACCTATAACCGCTTCCACGACCCCACAGAAACGGATTCAGCCATTCAAAAACTGCGGGATCTCCACCAAGAAATGGATGAAACCGTCGCCCAAACCTATGGCTGGACAGACCTTAAATTAAACCACGATTTCCACGAAACTAAACAAGGATTACGATTCACCATCAGCGAACCAATCCGCCGGGAAATATTGGATCGATTGTTACAATTAAATCATGAGCGTTACGCGGCTGAAGTTGCCCAAGGACTGCACAATAAAGGGAAGAAAAAGAAGACTCCGGCGAAGAAAAAAGGCAAAACTTCATCGCAGAATGACCAACAACTGGGACTTGATTTGTAATGTTATCTTGTTGCCTATTGAAACTGGGTTTTTGCTGGAGTTGAGTGAGAAATTGAACCCATCAAGGCAACTCGGTTTCTGAGTAGGCGATCGTGTCCTGTAGGTTGGGGGGTTTATGGGATAAACCCCTACAGTGGAAAAACCCGGTTTCTGAGTGGGAGGCGATCGCGTTATCCCGTAGGTTGGGTGAAGCAAAGCGCGCAACCCAACACCTTTAGAAACCGGGTTGAGTTACTCTAAGCGTTGGTGCATCTAATCTCTAGCAAAAACCCGGTTTCTGAGTGGGAGGCGATCGCGTTATCTTGTAGGTTGGGTGAAGCAAAGCGCGTAACCCAACACCCTTCGCGTAGGTTGGGGGGGTTTATGGGATAAACCCCTACAGTGGAAAAACCCGGTTTCTGAGGCTATCATATGAGCAAGAAACCAGGTTGATTTATCCTAAGTGTTGGTGCATCCAATCTCTATCAAAAAAACGATTTCTGACATCAAGTAACCTCTGAACTCCTATTCTTAAAAATCCTATGCTTGAACAACTGCGCCAAGAAATTGAAACCCTTTCCCTAGAGGAACAAGAATATATTTTAAACATCGTCCATTCTCTCCAACAACAACGCCAATCTCCCGCAGAATCCACCCCACCAAAAACACTTTGTGAGAAATTACAAGAAAAGGGCTTAATCGGTTACTCAGATGATGATCCAGACGTATCGACTCACTATAAATCTTTAGTGAATAAACCCAATATGCTGGAAAAAAGTCCTCAAGAAATATTGGCAATGCCTCTCACAGAACGCTATCAATACTTAGAACAATTTATCCCTGCTATGGTCGAAGACTTCGCCCAAGATCCAGAACTCACCGAGTTTAATGTTTTGGATACAGAAGATTGGGAATAGTTGAATGATAAACCCCAAAAGAGGAGAAATTTGGCTTGTTGACCTTAATCCTACCCGAGGACAAGAAATCCAAAAAACACGACCAGTCATCATTATCAGTACCGATATTTTTCAGAAAATTCCCTTAAGAATTATCATTCCCATCACTACATGGCAAGATAAATTTAATAGCAGACCCTTTATGATCAAACTTGTAGCCAATGCTCAAAATAAACTGAACCAAGATTCATCTGCGAATGTATTACAGGTCAGAAGTATTTCTCTTGAGAGATTTATCAAAAAAGTGGGTCATATTTCCGATGATAAACTTGAGGCAATTTTGGTATTGTTACTCATCTGTGTAGAATACAAAGCCTAAAATATGCTTTCACCTGCTATGCTCGAACTATGCGAGTTATCCCGTAGGTTAGGTGAAGCAAAGCGCAACCCAACACCCTTCGCGTAGGTTGGGGGGTTTATGGGATAAACCCCTACAGTGGAAAAACCCGGTTTCTGAGTAGGAGGCGATCGCGTTATCTTGTAGGTTGGGTGAAGCACAGCGCGTAACCCAACACACCCCCGCAAATGTTGGGTTACACTTCGTTCCACCCAACCTACAAATTAACTTCCTGAAGGATGAGCGTTAAACTTTTATAGACAACAAATCGACTCTAGAGGTGAAACTATGGCGATCTCACTCAAAGTAAAAGGAAAAATCGAAAATGGTCAACTGATTCTAGATCAGAACACGGCCCCTTTTCCGTGGGATGGAGAGGTAGAAGTTCAAGTGACTTTACAGGAAACAAACTTATCAAATCCAGAAAAACAGTTAGAGTTTGAGAAAGCCCGTCAGGATATGCAGCAAGCATTTAAAGACGCTGGCATTGAAACCCGTGAGCAAGTCCTAGAATTGATCCAAGACGTTAAGCGAGAAATGGCGATAGAACGTTTTGGGGAGCTTTAGAGAGGAGAGCAGTGAAGGTCTTTTTAGATACGAATGTTTATATTGTTGGTCAGCTTCAACTCAATTCTGTCGAGAGTAAAATACTAAGTTGGCTTGGTTTTTATGGCTAGGCGATCGCGTTATCTCGTAGGTTGGGTGAAGCGCCAGCGCAACCCAACACCTTTAGAAACCGGGTTGAGTTACTCTAAGTGTTGGTGCATCTAATCTCTAGCAAAAACCCGGTTTCTGAATAGGAGGCGATCGCGTTATCCCGTAGGTTGGGTGAAGCAAAGCGTAACCCAACACCCTTCGCGTAGGTTGGGGGGGTTTATCGCATAAATCCTTACAGTGGAAAAACCCGGTTTCTGAATAGGAGGCGATCGCGTTGTCTGAAGCGTCAGCGCAACCCAACACCGTTAGAAACCGGGTTGAGTTACTCTAAGTGTTGGTGCATCTAATCTCTAGCAAAAACCCGGTTTCTGAATAGGAGGCGATCGCGTTATCCCGTAGGTTGGGTGAAGCAAAGCGTAACCCAACACCCTT
>NZ_JAIHOM010000266.1 GCF_026130165.1 Spirulina subsalsa FACHB-351
TTTTGCGTCCCCAGAGTCGTTGCATCCCTTTCAGGTTCAACGTCTCAAAACACAGCACATCAAACTTGTCCGTGAGCCACTGCGCCAACTTCCAAAACCAATCAGAACGCCGATTGACAACATCCTCCTGCTTGCGAACTAGGTTCAATCTTGCCCGTTCCCGATTAGCTGAACCTTTCCGTTTCTTAGAATGCTGACGACTCGCTTTCTTAATGGCATTAAGCGACTGTTTCAGGAATTGCGGTGATTCAATCTTGGAACCGTCTGAGCAAGTGAGAAACGTTTTCAGACCAAAATCAAATCCAGCGATTCTACTCGTCTCGAATTTGGCTTCAGGTTCAACAACGCTATCAACGACTATGACCATGAACAAGTCACCTAACGGAGTGCGTTTAATGGTCAAAGTTTTGATTTTCCCCTCAATGGGTCGAGAGTTCCAATACTGATACACACGATTCCCGATTTTGATTCGATTGCCACCGAGGAACTTATAGCCTGCTTGCTTGAGGGTGAACGATTTGTACCGTCTGACTTTCTTGAACCCCGGTGGTCGCACTCCTTTACCGTGATGTTTGAAGAACAGTTGATACCCCTTCTCAATGCGTTGACAGATATCCTGAACCGCCTGAGAACCAACCAACTGCCAGAAATCTTTACGCTTTCTGA
>NZ_JAIHOM010000267.1 GCF_026130165.1 Spirulina subsalsa FACHB-351
TTCCCTGTTCCGGTATTACTCACACTGACTTGAGCGTTTCCCTGTAGGCTTAATTGTGGGCTGAATAGGTCTATATTCCCCGCATTCCCTGTTCCAGTCGCGTTACTCGAAATGAGGCTATTGGTGCCTAAAATTATCTGTTCGGTGGCGCTAATACCAATATTCCCCCCCTGTCCGTTGATGGTGCTGGTGCTGATTTGGCTTTGATTTTCCAAAAAAAGCGATCGCATATTCCGCAACAGAACATTCCCCCCCGCTCCCTGTCTCGTTTCCGCGCTCAATTTCCCCTGATTTAACTTAATCTCACTGGCACTAATTCCTAAGTTCCCCGCATTCCCTGTTCCGGTATTACTCACACTGACTTGAGCGTTTCCCTGTAGGCTTAATTGTGGGCTGAATAGGTCTATATTCCCCGCATTCCCTGTTCCAGTCGCGTTACTCGAAATGAGGCTATTGGTGCCTAAAATTATCTGTTCGGTGGCGCTAATACCAATATTCCCCCCCTGTCCGTTGATGGTGCTGGTGCTGATTTGGCTTTGATTTTCCAAAAAAAGCGATCGCATATTCCGCAACAGAACATTCCCCCCCGCTCCCTGTCTCGTTTCCGCGCTCAATTTCCCCTGATTTAACTTAATCTCACTGGCACTAATTCCTAAGTTCCCCGC
>NZ_JAIHOM010000218.1 GCF_026130165.1 Spirulina subsalsa FACHB-351
AGAGTGGGGATCATGAGAACACCGAACCAACCGATGTAAAGACGGTTATTGGTGCTGGTTACCCACTGACAGAACCGCTCCCAAACGTTGGCGCTTTCGCGCTGTTGAATGGTGGTTGTCATGGTTTTATGATTGCAGTTGCAAAAGAATGATATGAGTCTATATTGCCTGTTTTATGACACTTTGTAAAGCTTTGTAACAAATTAATTACTTATCAGTATTATAAGTTTTTGTTATTATTTTCGTAAATTTGCTAAGATGCTTGAGGCTTCCTGTTGCATTTCCTGACGATTGTCATCATACATTTGCAGAGTTTCTAACTGGGCATGACGACTGAGGCGTTGAGCCGTTCGTATATTGCCCCCCGAAGCATCTAAAAACGCTGTAATACTGGCATGGCGTAAACGAAGGGGACTAATCCGTTTACTAATGCCCGCCTGTTGGGCGATCAAACGGACAATGCGTTCTAGGGAAGCGGGGTGTAAGGGACGTCCTACTGTTCCTCGATTGAGGGAACTAAACAAGGGGTCTTGGGGCTTTAATGGTCCCCCCTTTCCACTCTCCACGCGGGCTGTTAACCAATCCTCAATGGCCGCTATGCTTGAGGGAGTTAAGGCAACGGATTCCCGTTGTGTCCCTCGTCCTTTGCCCAAAATAGTTAAACGTTTTCCTTCTGGGTCAAAATCTTGGATTTTGGTGCTGATTAATTCCCCTCGTCGTAGGGCATTGTCCCACAAGAGACAGAGCATGGCATAATCCCGCTTACCCCGGAGTGTTTGACTGTCACACTGCTGGAGCATCCGCTTAAACTGCTCTGGACTAATCCCGGTCGTATCGCGATACTTGATGACTTTTTCCCCTTTGACCCCCACTAAGGTCCAATCACAACACCCTACCTGATGGGCATAATTCACTAAACTCCGTAGGGCGGATAAACGTCGATTGACCGTTGCTTCTGCTAATCCCCGTTGGATTAAATGGGCTTTATACTCCAACACAATTGACAGTGCTGTAAAACGGTCTAATTGGAGAAACTGAAGAATTAACCCTTGGGATAACTCCTCCCCAGCCATCGTGCTGAAAAAGTCTTGTAAATCCTTGCGATAGGCCCGACAGGTATTTGGCGATCGCTTATCGGCCAATAACTCCGCCATTAGATCCCGCTCCCGTTGTCGGATAAAGCCCTGACCGAGGCGCGCTAGTGTGTTGTCCGTCATTCCCCCTCCCCCCTTGAAACCCCCTTGGTTCCTTGAATACGATAATGAGTCTTTTCTTTCTCATTTTACCTGCATCCAGACGGATTCCTGCCCTCAAGGATTTTTTGACTCTCTTGGGCGCTCTGCCAGAGTGCTTCTGGGCTTTCTTTTGGGTTTAAGGCGGTTTTGAGCTGCGTCATGGCTTGCTCCCATGCTTCTAGGGTCGGGACTTGACCGAGTACGGCCATAATTTGCGGATGATCAGTCCATCGGGTTTGTTCACTGGCACAGATTAGGGATTCGTGGAGTTTCTCTCCCGGTCGCAGTCCGGTGATTTCAATGGCAATCTCTTCCCCCGGTGTAAATCCAGCGAGTTGGATCATCTGTTCGGCTAAGTCGTAAATGCGCACGGGCTGACCCATATCTAGAATAAGGGTTTGACCGGATTCTCCAACGGCTAGGCTTTGAAGGACTAATTGGGAGGCTTCGGGGGTGGTCATGAAATAACGGGTCATTTGAGGATCGGTGACGGTGACGGGGCCGCCTCGGGCAATTTGAGCTTGGAAAATGGGGACGACACTGCCCCGACTGCCTAAAACGTTGCCGAAGCGGACGACGAGGAAGCGAGTTCCCCCGGAGGAGGGGTGTTGGGAAACGCCTTTGACGAAGAGTTCGGCGAGGCGTTTACTCAAACCCATGAAATTGCAGGGGTCTACAGCTTTGTCGGTGGAAATCATGACGAAGGTTTTTACGCCGTAGTGAGGGGCTAATTGGGCGAGTTGAGCGGAGGCGAGGGTGTTGTTTTCCAGGGCTTCGCTGGGGTTATGCTCCATTAAGGGGACGTGCTTGTGGGCGGCGGCATGGAAGATAATCTCGGGTCGCCACTGGGCTAAAAGGCTCTCTAGGCGCTGGGTCTGGCGAATGTCGGCAATGAGGGGGGTGGTGGGGAGGTGGGGAAAGGTACGCTTTAATTCCTGTTCGATGGTAAAAATGCTGTTTTCTCCTCGACCGAGTAGGAGCAGCCGTTGAGGGTGTAAACGGGCCAGTTGACGGCAGATTTCGGAGCCAATAGTGCCTCCGGCTCCGGTAATGAGGATGGTGCGATCTCCGATTTGTTCACTGGCAGGGGGAAAGGGGGTGGCGAAGTCTTGGGATAAGTTGAGGCGGACTTCGGTCCGTCCGAGAATATCTTGAATCTGGATGTCCCGCGCTTGGGGGGTGAGGGAACGGTCTTGTAAGAGTTCGGACTGTCCGGGGAGGATTTTTAATTTTAGGGTGGTGCCACTGGTGAGGTTGACAATCCGGCGAATTTGTTCAGCGCTGGCCGAGGGCATGGCAATGAGGATTTCTTGGATTTGATGGTGTTGTGCGATCGCCAAGAGTTGACCAGTGCGCCCTAACACCTTAATCCCCTCGACTCTCCGCCCGATCTTGGTCGCGTCATCATCCAAAAACCCCACAATCTCTAAGTTTAAATGGGGATTTTGTCGTACTTCTTGCACAATCAGAGAACCAGCCATGCCAGCCCCTAGGAGTAATACCCGCTTGGGGGGGAATAAATGCCTCGATTTGCGCCACAAGGGTTGTTGAATGGAGCGCCGTCGGGCATAACGCACGGCTACCATTCCCATTAAACAGAAACTCCAATCAATGGCGGCTACTCCTAAAGGAATGCCTGTAAAGGCGGTGAAGCGCGGGAGGAGGAGGCGAGTGATGACCAAAACCAGTAGGGAGTAAAAACTCACGGCATTCAAGAGCCGAATAAAGTCCCGCAGACCAAATAAACGCCAGACCTGTTGGTAAAGACCAAATCCCCCATGAACTAATAACCGACCAGGAATGGCTAAGAGGGGGAGCAGCCAAGCTAAAGTCTCATGGGGGGGGTAAATCTCGCCTTCAAAGCGAATGAGAAAGGCAAGGAAGCAGACTGAACCGGCAATGAAGCCATCAAGACCTAACTGGGCGAGTCGGTAAAAGGAGGGCAGGCGCTTAGACATCGGGGAGCTTGCAGGGGGAGATTTTGGTTTGCCAGAAACTGTATCTTGACACTCCCGCCGTTAATTGTATTCTGCAATCTAACGGGGGATTCTTCTTTCTGCGAAGCAACTTGCTCTGGCAGGATTGCTCCAACCAAAGTAGAGGTCATTTCTCCAGAAGCGTTTAACGGGTCTAGCCCGTAAGTTCCAGTATGCCCTACTGTACCTATTCCTTTTTGCAGGATGTTGATTGCAGCCTCTATTGTGGTCACGATCCAATTCACAACCACACCGATAAACATGAGTGCGGGTAGAAAGAGATTTTTTGACCACCGTTCCGTAACTAGAGCATTCTTGACTGATTCCATTGGGGACTACGGCAATTGTAACCCTCCCCAACACCTTACCAAAATACTCTAGCCAGAGACGGAACTGATACCATCCTGCATTGTTGATTGACTTGGCTAAACAGTAGTTTTTCACCATATTTTTGATCCTCAAGTCTTCATAGGCCACACAGTCGTTAGACTGGATGACGAAGAGAGTAGAGAGATTCCTTCTCTCTCCTCATCTCTCAATTCTCACTAACCCTATCGGGCCTAATGGGAGTCTTTCGCTCGCATTAAAGATCATCAAAACCTCCTGGGTCTGAAACCCCGTCCTTTAAGGACGGCTTTGTATTTTTCTGGTAATATTGGAAATATCGAAAAGCGAAAACCAAGGCTATTCGATATTAGCACCTTGAAAATTGGATA
>NZ_JAIHOM010000033.1 GCF_026130165.1 Spirulina subsalsa FACHB-351
GACGCAACTTGTATTGATAGGAAAGAATGAGCATCTTACGAAATGCAAGTGATTCTCTTAATTGTATTACGATTAAGAAAAAGCCGTCCTAGAAGGACGGGGCTTTAGACCCAGGGTTTTTGGTAAACAGGAATCAGCAGAGAAGGGGGGAGTCAAACTTTGTAGCAACATCAGCTTAGAATCCCCTGAGTTTCAACCGGGGGGGATGTCAAGCCCTCATTTTTGCTCGTCCCCTCTGGGATAAAATGGGGGGGCGCTGCTGTTTCTTTACTCCATTGTCTATGAAACCTATTACGGCTTTCCTTCCCCCCTGGTTTGTGCTTGATCCTCTGCTCAAAAACTGGTTGTTAGAAGATATTGGACGAGGCGATCGCACCAGTGGCGGATTAGGGATTCCCGATGACCGTCTATGCCAAGCCCGTTGGGTAGTTAAGGAGGCAGGTGTTATTGCAGGTTTACCTGTGGCGGAACGGGTGTTTTTTCTGCTGGATCCTCGCGTAGAATTTAAGCCCATGGTATCAGAGGGTCAAGCTTGCGATCGCGGGGAAACCATTGCCTCTCTCCAAGGCCCTCTCTCCCCCTTACTGATGGGGGAACGAGTAGCCCTCAATTTAGGGATGCGTTTGAGTGGAATTGCTAGTTTAACGCGGCAATATGTGGCGCAAATTGCCGATTTACCCGCTCGCTTGGTGGATACGCGCAAAACTACCCCAGGCCTGCGCCTTTTAGAGAAATATGCCATGCAGGTGGGGGGGGCGATGAATCACCGCATGGGATTAGATGATGGGGTGTTAATTAAAGATAATCATATTGCGGCAGCTGGGGGGATTGGGGCGGCTATGGAACAGATTCGCGATCGCATTCCCTACCCCCTCACCGTTGAAGTGGAAACAGAAAACCTCGCTCAAGTTCAAGCAGCCCTCGCCCATCAAGCCGATATTATTATGTTAGATAATATGCCCCTAGAACTCATGGGGGAAGCAGTGCAACTGATCCGCGCTGAAAATAAGCGGATTAAAATTGAAGCCTCGGGGAATATTACCTTAGAAACCATCCGAGGGGTGGCAGAAACGGGAGTAGATTATATCTCTAGTAGCGCCCCCATTACTCGTTCAACTTGGTTAGATTTAAGTATGAAAATTTGACGTTCCCCGACCTCAAGCTGTGAGGACTCTTGGCTTCACGAGGCGACTTGCTGAAGCCAGTTTTCAATAGCAGAGGTTTTCCCACACCATATTTTGATAACTTGGGGTGAACAAGAATGACGGTAATCCTGACGCACCATCCTGAATCTATGATCCATTCCCCCACCGTTTCACTCATAAATTCCCGTTACAATAGAAATCCGATTGTCTCCCAAGGCTTGACAAGCGGCTAGGGTTTGATGGGCTCGTTCTAGGAGAGTATGGGCTGAATCGTTGTTTTGTGCCATTGTCCCACTGACGGAAAGGGTGACATGAAGGGGTGAGGTTTGATCTAATACCAGACAGGTATCTTTCACCAAAAATGAAAGGCGACCTGCTAACATTTTTAACACCCGCTCATTAATATTAGGGAATAAAATAATAAATTCATCTTGATTCCAGCGAGTCAGTAGGTCTACTGTACGACGAATCGATGTGCTGAGTGTTTTGGCAACCATGCACAAAACTTGATCCCGAATTATTAATCCGTAGTCTTCTTCAATTTCGGTTAAGTGGTCAATTTTCAAGACCAATAAACCGAACTTAATCTGATATTCATGGAGTTCCTCAAAACGATGCTCTAAATTCAGGCGGGTGAGGCGATAATTGCCAATTTCTGTCACCTGATCAATAAGGGATTTAGCTTGTAATTGGCTGACCGTTTCTTGATCACGATGGAGTTGAGAACGATCTAAAAAGAGTTGGACCGCACCTAACAAATTTCCTCGTTCATCATGAATCGGTAACACTCGCAGGCTAATCGGGACAGGATACCCTTGTTTGTGGTAGAGGTAAAAATCACCACTGCGTTTTTGCCCATCCTGTAACGTAGCCGTCAGGGGATATCTCTGCCCAGAGAGTTCATGACCTGTTTCGTCTAGGTGTTTTAATAAATTACCCTGGCATTTTTTGCCGAGTACATCCTCTCGGCTGTATCCTGTAATATCTTCTGCCCGTTGATTCCAGAATAAAATCCTTTTTTCTAGGTCAACGTAATAAACACCGTCGAATAAATTATCAATAATCGATTGATACCAAGAGTAGTCCGTAATCTCTTGCCTTGCTGGTCTAATTTGATACATTGTCCTACTTACCTGCCATGTCCCTTATGGCATCTATTAAATGGGGTCGTGGTTCAAAATTCAACTAATTGAAAGGAAAGCTTTAGAAAGTGTGTAATGAATCTTAAGAAAGAGAAAAATACACTCCATCTTGATTAATGCAAGGGTTATAACGAAAAATTAAGCTCAGAAATTGCGAAAAAATCTGGCAGAAATCTGAGAATTTGTTCGATTTTAATTCATATTAATTTACACGGGAGGAGTTAGCTCTGACGGATTTCCCGAATGAATACTCAAGAGCGTCGCTGTAATCGGGAATTTTTGCCTCACAAACACTGAGCTGGATCTAACCTTAGTGAATCCGTGAATCCACTACATCCGTCAGAGAAACGCGATAACATGATTGAACTGTCTAGAACGCGAATGATTATGCAAGTCCCCTTCGTTGATTTTTCTTGGCAACATGAGCCAATTCAGAGCGAAATTGACCAAGCGATCGCACAGGTAGTGCAACGGGGCGATTTCATCTTAGGTCAAACAGTTGCTCAGTTTGAACAAGCTTTTGCCCAAGCTTCTGGGGTGGAGTATGGTGTAGGGGTGGGCTGTGGGACAGATGCGATCGCCTTGGGTCTACAAGCTTGTGGTATTGGACCCGGTGATGAGGTCATTGTTCCGGTGAACACCTTCATTGCAACAGTGATCGGGGTATTGCGCACAGGAGCAAAGCCCGTATTTGTCGATTGTGACCCCGCAACAGCTTTAATCGACCTAGAACAAGCCCCTAGAGTAGTGACAGCCCAAACCAAAGCCCTGATTGCGGTACATCTTTATGGGCAAATGGTGTCCCCTCAGCAGTTGCGAGAGTTCACCACAGCCCACGGTCTGCTGTTATTTGAAGATGCCGCCCAAGCTCATTTAGCCCAACGGGAAGGCCATAGGGCCGGCTCTTTGGGAGTAGCGGCCGGGTACAGTTTCTATCCCAGTAAAAATTTAGGCGGTTTTGGGGATGGGGGAATCGTCCTGACCAACGATCAGACGTTAGCTCAAAAGGTGCGCTGTTATCGTAACTACGGGGCCAGTCAAAAGTATGTTCACACAGAACTCGGTACCAATAGCCGTTTAGATAGTCTGCAAGCGGCCATTTTAGAGGTGAAATTACCCCATCTACAGGAGTGGAATTTAGCCCGCAATCAGGCGGCTGGTCAGTATGATGAGGCATTAAAGCCTTTGGCTGACTATGGGATTTTTCCCTTTCGCAATGACGGCGGCCCGGGTCATATTTACCATCTCTATGTGATACGAGTTACATCCGAATCCCCCTTAACTCGCGATAATTTACAAAAGGCTTTAGGAGAGCGGGGGATTCAAACAGGAATTCACTATCCAATTCCTTGTCATCTACAACCCGCTTATCAATACTTGGGCTATCATACCGGAGACTTTCCCCATGCCGAAACCTTGGCGCAAGAAATTCTCTCCTTGCCCATGTTCCCCGGACTGAGTGAAGCCCAAGTTCAGCAAGTGGTGGAGACGATTAAAAGTGTGATTCAGGGTGATTGATTCGATGAAAACTCTTGCTGCTCTCAAAATCTACCCATGAAAGACTATGGTACAACGTTTAAAAAACCCGGCTTTCCTGCTAGAACGCCGTTGGCTCTATGCCATGATGGGGGGACTTTTTATCCTCCTTTATGCTCCCTTGATGGTTCATTGGGTTGATGGTTGGCTCAATAAAACCATTAGCATTGAACATGAATATTTTAGTCATGGCCTGATTGGTTTTCCTTTTGCGGCCTATATTGTGTGGCTGCAACGGAAAAAATGGCGCAGATTGAGCGATCGCACCCATCCCGTCGGTGGAATTCTCTTAGGCCTTGGGGCGCTGTGCTACTTAAGCGGCACCGGGGAACTGGTGAACCTTTCCCTCCCCATTCTCCTCACGGGTCTTTGTTTGTGGCTCAAAGGAGTGCCGGGGCTAAAATTACAGGGCTTTCCCCTCATTTTAGTCTGGTTAGCTACCCCTAACGCCATGCCCTATTTAATCTCGCCCTTTTCCATTGTCCTCCAGACCTTTATTGCCAATGTGGCTGGATTTATCCTCATCCATGCTGGGATGGATGTACAAGTGGAAAGCATTTATCTCACCGTAGGCGGGCGTTTAGTAGAAGTTGCCCCCCACTGTTCTGGGTTGAAAATGCTTTTCACCAGCTTATATGTGGGGCTAATGTTATTGTATTGGACCGATAACTTGCGATCGCGCCCCAAAACCATCGCCCTCCTCCTCGGAGCCACCTTCATTAGTGTCAGTGCCAACATTCTGCGCAATACCCTCCTCACCTACTTTCATGGTAGCCATCAAGATCAACTCTTCGCTTGGCTACACGAAGGATGGGGCGGGGATCTTTATTCCGCCGGAATGTTAGGGTTAGTCCTAGTCTGGATGAACATTCTCGACCGTTTGCATCTTACCCCCAAGCCAGCCCTTCCCCTCACCCCAGAACCCCCTCAAGACTCGATGGGAGATAGTGAATCATGAAAATCACCGATACCAATCCTCAACCTATCCCCTCCCCAACAACAGCCTCCCGCGTCTCCCGTCCCCATCTGGCGATGGTGATTCTCCTCGCCATCGTCCTACTGGTGGTAGCGATTCCCCAATATATTCAAGGTGCTTGGTCTTGGCGTGAACCCCCCGCCATCCCCGCCCTGTCTGAGATGCTCGCCTTGACAGGGAAAGGCTTAGAATTACCCGGTTGGACTACCCAAGAACAAACCGAAGTGAGATTAGGCGGACAAAGTTGGTCTGGTCAATCCATCATCGGTGACGCTTATGATCGACCCATTACCCTGTTGTTATTACCCCAGAAAACCATCCGAGATCAGCCCGATGTGGAATGGGTGGATGTCTCCGGACAAATGCGCTGGAAAATGGGGGCGATGACCACCCTCCAAGTTGAGGTAGAACAAGAAGGGAACACCATTCCCGTATCAGCCCGCTTTTTCCAAGCCTTCACCGAACATCAAACCTTTGCCGTAGTTCAATGGTATGCCCTCGACCGAGAAGGGACTCCCACCCCCGGGCGTTGGTTTTGGTTAGATCAAATCGCCCAACTCCGGGGTCAGCGCGTGCCTTGGATCGCCGTAAGTCTCTTAATTCCTGTCAGTCCTCTGCGCGACCTAGAAGATAGCGAAGGTTTAGCCACAGCCTTGATTGAAACCGTACAATCCACCATTATGAATGATGTGTTTTAAGGCTCTTGGAGATTAGAATGTCTGATTCTGCCTTGAATATTCGACTATCAAGGGTGTGGGTCACTGCCTTCGCCGGGTCATCCCTAGGCATCGTCCTAGGAACCGTCTCCCCAGTCATCGCCCAGGATCAAACCATCGACCCTAACCTACGCGGCCCCATTCCCATCTTCCACAGCCCTGCTGGGACTATGGGTTTTCCGGTGATTCCACCCCCCATTCCCACGGAATCCGATGCCCCTCCCCCCACCTTCCCCGAGGGGGAGCGGATTCCCCCCGGTTACACGCCCCCTGTGCGGGACGAAAGCCCCCTAAACCAATTCAACCGCTACCGTTTAGCGGTTGGGGATGGGATTGCCGTTTCCGTGCCGAATTTTCCCGAATTTCAGGCCGCAGGGACTATTAACCTAGAGGGCAATCTTTCTATCCCCATTCTCGGCCCCATTTCCTTGGTGGGTTTAACCATTGAAGAAGCCCAAGCTAAAATTAGCTATGAACTGGGGGAACGCTTTTTGCAACGACCCCCCGACGTTTTAGTTCTCCTCAATGCCCCTCGCGCCCCCGATGTGACCGTTGTGGGGGAAGTGTTTGAACCGGGATTTTATCAACTCCCCCCCGGTTCAGACCCCATTGATGCCGTGCAGTTTGCCCAAGGCAGCACCCAGGATGCGGATTTACGCTCAGTCATAGTGCGGCGGACTTTAGTGGATGGCACAGTAATTGAGCAAAGTGTGAACCTGTTTGATCCTCTCAGCCAAGGGATTAAACCCCCGACCCTGATTTTACAGCATGGGGATTCGGTGATTGTTAACCGGATTCCCGTGGGGGAAGAACAATTTTATGATCAGAATTTAGTCGCTCGGTCTAATGTGTCTCAAGTGGCAATTGCCGTCCGGATCGTGAGTCATCCCAATAGTATTGCCACAACAATTAATTTGCCCAACGGCAGCACTTTTTTAGATGCGGTGACTCAGATGGGATCTTTTAATCAAAGTCAATTGAACCGCATTGCTTTAATTCGTTTTGACCCGGAATTGGGGCGGCCGGTAGTGCAGCATTTAAGCGGACGGGCGGCTTTACAGGGGGATCTCTCAGAAAATCCTCCCCTGCGCCATAATGATATCTTGGTGGTGAACCGTAACTTAATTGGTCGTCTTAGCTATGGTTTGAATACTTTTACTCAACCTTTCCGGGATATTTTGGGCTTTTTGCTGTTCTTTAATCAGTTAGTGAATAGTGCCAGTGATTTATTTCAACCCGGTGGGGGGGGGCAATAGTGGGGGGTGATCTTAGTCACGGTTGGGCTGTGGTTTTGCTCACCTCGGATGTTGACGAAGTACACCAAGGGAGAGAGAAGGCGATCGCGTTCTTTTTTGGAAAAACTTGGGATGATAAAGATGTCGAGAGTTAAGCCCCCTAAAAAACCATGTTAAACCTTCAACTGCTCCCCGGTGCCATTTCTGAAATCCTCGCCTCCGTTGCTGAAACCGGCCGTTTGACTCAAGGCGATCGCTACGGTTTATTAGCCGCCACCTTAGATGAATCCCTCGGCGAAGAAGAACGCCGCGCCGTTAACCGCCTTCTCCGTTCCGTCCAACGCGGTCGAGTTCAGTGGGCCTAAAATTTTTCTCCCTCAACTGAAGTTCATCCCTTAACTCACGACAACAACACCCTCACACCCGCTTAGATTTCTAAGCGGTTTTTTTTCCCCAAGATACCTCTAGCGACAGCAATACAAGTGGCTAAACTCGCCGTCGTTTTTAACCCTTGGGGATTGAGGTGGGTGGCCGTGGCGCGGTGTCCTTGGGCTTGGAGGGCTTGAATCAGTTGGGCTTTCGGGGGCAAGTCCAGTTTACCCCGTTTGCCGATGGCTTGTAGGGTGTAGAAATAGGGGGGGAAATCGACCTCGGCCTGGAGTAAATCGAGTAAACGAGGGAGGCTAGAATCAAGGTGGGGTAAGCTAGAAGAGCGCATCAGGTTGAGAAAAGTGCGATCGCCTAATTCCCCCAACCACATCGGCCCCGTCAACGTTAACGGCCGTTCATCTCGCAAACACACTGAACGCCCCAATTTCTCCCAAGCTACCCCCTGATAGTCCCCACAGTGGTGACAATAGCCCAAAAACCCGTAATTCTGGGGCGTGAGGCGCACCTTAGCCCCCAAACGCACCATCACCCGATAGGTATTGCTCCTATAGAGCGAGAAAATCGGTTCAATCCCCATCCCCCGACTCGCGGCCTCCTGTTGTAAAGCCCCCAACAGCAAGCGCAATCCCTGTTCATGGGCGGCCGGATGAGAACGAGCAAAAGCCCCATAATCCTGTAGACTTTTGCTGGGAAGGTGTCCCGTTGCACTGCGGCCATCGGTACTGGTAAGGTACAACAAGCCCCCTATTTTCACCGCCCATAATGCCGTTGTGAAATAGGGAGCAGCGGACCCAAAACAGTCTACATCCACCAAATCATAATAATCCTGCTCACTGTAACAGTGGAAAAACACACGATGGGCATTCTCAAAGGTGAGTTTACAGCGTCCCGAGGCGATCGCACCCTTTAAATTCTCCTCCAGCAGCCCCCTTAAATCTGGATTCCCCTCATTCGCCCACACCCAACTCGCCCCACTTTCTGCCCCATAACGCAAACTCCGCACCCCACAGCCCGTCATCCCATCTAACACCCGCAACGCCCCCACCTGTTGACGATACACCCACCCCGCCAACACTCCTAAATCCCGCACAATCCGGGTTTCCCGGCGATAAAACGCCCCATCCACACCAAAACTCACCCGTCCTTCTTCTACTGCTTGCATCAATTACTCACAGATTCCACCGGAATAGTAATTACAAACTCCGTCCCCTCCCCCGGTACAGAATGATAGGTTAACATCCCATGATGACGGTCTACAATAATCTGATAACTCACCGACAACCCTAAACCCGTTCCCTTGCCCACAGGTTTTGTCGTGAAAAACGGCTCGAAAATGTGATCTTGCGCCGACTCAGGAATTCCCTGACCATTATCTGCAATAGAAACCTGAATTTTTCCCTCCTCCAAATAGTGCGTTTCAATCTTAATTTTTTTCTCCTCTCGTTCACAATTCAACACCGCATCAATGGCATTACTTAAAACATTTAAAAACACTTGATTCATCAATCCCGCATAACATTCCACCGGGGGCAAAACATCATATTTTTTCTCAATTTTAATTGTGTTCTCAGAACCCGGAATATTTAGGCGATTTTCGACAATCATCAACGTACTTTCTAGCCCGTGATGTAAGTCTACCTGTTTTTTATCTGACTCATCTAAACGGGAAAAATTACGCAAAGATAAGACAATTTCCCGAATTCGTTCCGCCCCAACCTCCATGGATTGCAAGAGTTTAGGCAAATCTTCCCGCAGAAACTCTAAATCCACCTCCTGATAATAGTTTTCTATCTCCTCTGGTGGTTCAGGATAATATTTTTCGTACAAATCAATAATATTTAATAAATCAATGCCATAATGTTTGACATAGTTCAAATTCCCATAAATAAAATTAATCGGATTATTGACCTCATGGGCAATCCCTGCCACCAGTTGCCCCAAACTAGACATTTTCTCCCGTTGCACCAACTCCGTCGTCATTTTCTTATTCTCTTGGAAAATCTGGGCAATGGTTTCAAACCAAGCTAACCAATTTTCCGGCACATCTTCATAGTCAACGGTTTGATTTTGACTACAAGCTTCGATATGTTCAATTAATTGACTGGCCGGATTAATAAATTCTCGCTTAATCAGTTGATTCACTAAAAAAAACAACAACAGAGAACCCGTTAAAATGAGTCCTAAACCTAGGGAAACATGAAAAAGAAGCGGGGTAATAACTTCAGATTTTTTAGCAATAAACAAGAGCTTCCAGTTAGCATTGTGAAATTCTTCATGAACTAATAAATAACTCCCAGTATCTTGAATCGTGAGGGGGTTATTTTCTAAGTAGGAGTTAATTTTCAGTTTTAGGGTGTCGGGCAAATAATCTTTAAGCTGGATAATCGAGGGTTGGGCATCATGATTTAATTCATCAATGGCAATAATTTGTTGTTGCTCATTAAACAACACAAAATGACCTACAGTAGGAGATTCTTTTACTAAAATTTGCTTAAAAATATCTAAGGTAAAATCAAGGGCAATTAGCCCCCGAAATTGCTGTTTTTCATAGACAGGTGCGCCACAAGTGACAATAGATTGATGAGTCACGGGGTTAAAATGTACCGGACTCCAAAAGCGGTGATGTTGAGGATTTTTCTCAGGAAATGCTAACGAATAAGTTTCCTCTGTTAATAAATCTTCGGTAAAATGGGCTTGTTCTGATTTCACCCAAGGATAGAGATTTAAAAAGTGATTGTCTGATAAATAATAGGCCCAGAGAGTATTCGGAATGAGTTTAAAAGCAGTTTGTAATAAGGGGTTAATATATAAAGCCATTTCTAGTTCGCGATAAAACTCAGAACCGCGTTCTTGTAGCCTTCCCATCCCGGTTAAATTACCAATTAACCTCGGGCTATAGGGTTCTGGAATATTATCTAAATTATAGTAAATTTGCCCTTGACTTTCTTGCTCTTTTAAGCTATCTAACAAGATGGATTCAAAAGCCGTAATTTGACTAATATCGTAAAAAGAGTTTGCCCGAAATTGCATCTGTTCTACATAATTTTCCGCATTTTCTAGTTTACGATCAATAATTGTAACCACTTCCCGCATGGTGTGTTTCAGTTGCTGAGTTTCGTATTTATACTGACTCATAAACTGCCAGTAGAATAGAACGGAAATAACTAAAATTACAATAACAAAAGTGATTTGAATAATCCGATTGTAACGAGCAAAGATCATAGGGCTTGTTTCATAGTAGTTTGAGAGAATTAAACACCCATTGTTATTATATGTAGATTAGGTGCACTGGAGTGCGAAACCTAACTCTATTCTCTCTGGTGTTAGGTTACACGGGGTTTCACCCAACCTACAAGGGGGAGAATTCCTCCTAACTCTATTTTCTCTGGTGTTAGGTTACACGGGGTTTCACCCAACCTACAAGGGGGAGAATTCCTCCTAACTCTATTCTCTCTGGTGTTAGGTTACACGGGGTTTCACCCAACCTACAAGGGGGAGAATTCCTCCTAACTCTATTTTCTCTGGTGTTGGGTTACACGGGGTTTCACCCAACCTACAAGGGGGAGAATTCCTCCTAACTCTATTCTCTCTGATGTTAGGTTACACGGGGTTTCACCCAACCTACAAGGGGGAGAATTCCTCCTAACTCTATTCTCTCTGATGTTAGGTTACACGGGGTTTCACCCAACCTACAAGGGGGAGAATTCCTCCTAACTCTATTTTCTCTGGTGTTGGGTTACACGGGGTTTCACCCAACCTACAAGGGGGAGAAATAGGGGGGAATAAATTGTATTCCCCCAGAGAATAAATTAACCGTCTGCTTCCGGTTCATAGGTTGATGCAACATACAACTCTTTAAGCTGTTTAAGGTCAACTTGAGAGGGGGCATCGGTGAGCAGAGAACGAGCTTGTTGGGTTTTGGGGAAGGCAATTACATCCCGGATGGATTCCTCTTTGGCTAATAACATGACTAAACGATCTAAACCGTAGGCAATGCCGCCATGGGGGGGAGTTCCGTACTCAAAAGCTTCTAATAAAAAGCCAAATTTAGCATAGGCTTCTTCTTCAGATAGTCCAATGGCTGAAAAGACTTTTTCTTGAATTTCCCGTTGATAAATCCGCAAACTGCCGCCCCCTACTTCGATGCCGTTGTAGACTAAATCGTAGGCTTGCGCTCGGGCAGTTTTTAGGTCGTCTAAATCGTCAAGATGGGGACAAGTAAAGGGGTGATGTAGGGCTTCTAGGCGTTGCTCGTCTTCGTTCCATTCAAACATGGGAAATTCGGTAATCCAGAGCAGGTTAATTTGCTCGGGGTTGATTAGTCCCAGTTGTTCTCCGACGACGAGGCGGAGACGATCTAAGGATTTATTAACGGTAGGAATATCTCCCGCACCGAAGAGTAATAAATCTCCGGCTTGGGCGTTGGTGCGGGTGAGGAGTTCTTGTTTTTGTTCGGGGGTTAAGTTGTCTTTAATAGCTCCGATACTGTCAATTTCTCCCCCTTCTCGAACACGGATAAAGGCAATTCCTTTTGCTCCGGCGATGGTGGCTTCTTTAAATAAGTCGCCACCGGGTTTGATGCGGACGTTAGAAATGCTTTCGTTGCCGCCCGGAATGGGTAATACTTTGACGATGCCGCCACTTTTTACGGCTCCTGAGAAGACTTTAAAGCCGGAGTTGGCCATGATGTCTGAGACATCGACTAATTTTAAGTCAAAACGGGTGTCGGGGCGGTCTGTGCCGTATTGATTCATGGCTTCGGCATAGGTGAGACGGGGGAAAGGACGGGGGATGTCTAGGCCTTTGACGGTTTTGAAGATATGACAGACGAGGGCTTCGTTGAGGGCTAGAATTTCGTCTTGGGAGAGGAAACTCATTTCCATGTCTAGCTGGGTGAATTCGGGTTGACGATCGGCGCGGAGGTCTTCGTCTCGGAAGCAACGGGCGATTTGGTAGTAGCGGTCAAAGCCGGCTACCATGAGCAGTTGTTTGAAGAGTTGGGGAGACTGGGGAAGGGCGTACCATTCGCCGGGATTGACGCGGGAGGGTACGAGGTAGTCTCGGGCGCCTTCGGGGGTGGATCGGGTGAGGATGGGGGTTTCTACTTCGATGAAGTGTTCCTGATCTTCGAGGAAACGACGGATGGCTTTGATGACTTGGTGCCGGAGGGTGAGGTTACGGGTCATGCGATCGCGCCGTAGATCCAAGTAACGGTATTTCAGCCGCAATTCCTCTTTAATGGTCTCAGTTTCGGCGGTGGAAACCTGAAAGGGTAACTGTTTTTGAACGCCGTTGAGGATCTCAATCTGATCGGCATAAATTTCGATTTCTCCGGTGGGGATTTTGGGGTTGAGGGATTCTGCCGGACGCTGACTGACACGCCCCTCTATGCGCACGACATACTCATTTCGGAGGGTTTCTGCCATACTATAGGATTGGGGGGTGCGTTCTGGATCGCTGACGATTTGGACAACTCCGGTGCGATCGCGCAAATCTACAAAGATCACACCACCATGATCCCGACGACGATCGACCCACCCACACAGGCTAACTGTTTTTCCTACGGCCTCGGCTCGTAATTCTCCGCAATAATGAGTACGCATAAACTTTACTACAACACAAAAAAATAGAAGGACTTTCTATGGTAACAGAATGTTACGCCCAATCTATTATCCTTTATGTCGGGTTAAGATCGGGATTCTGGCTTGCCTGTTGAATTGTTGCTCCTAGAAAACCCTTTGTTTTGTGAGGTGGATTCAGTCTAATGGATCATGAAAATTGTTGATTGATTCTTGATTATCTCAGCCTTATGTCAGCTAAAATGAAATCATCGTAGATTGCCCAGTGACTTAATACCCTATGCAGTTAACTCCCCAAGAACAAGATAAACTTTTAATTTTTACGGCGGCCTTACTGGCGGAACGGCGCAAGGCAAAAGGGCTTAGGTTAAACTATCCTGAAGCGGTGGCTTATCTTTCTTCAGCGATTCTCGAAGGTGCTAGGGAAGGGAAAACTGTGTCAGAATTGATGAGTGAAGGAACTACACTACTGAGTCGCGCTGATGTGATGGAGGGGGTGCCAGAAATGATCCCGGAAGTGCAAGTTGAGGCGACGTTCCCTGATGGGACAAAATTAGTGACAGTACATCATCCCATTCGGTAATTGATGATTCATACATTGAACCTAAAATAATAAGTAATTATTCAGAGAAGAGCAAGGGATTATGATTCCGGGTGAATTGTTAATTGATGACGGTGAGATTGAATTAAATCAGGGACGAGAAACGCGGCGAATTGTGGTGAGTAATACGGGAGATCGTCCGATTCAAGTGGGGTCGCATTTTCACTTTTATGAGGCGAATCGGGCGTTAGAGTGCGATCGCGAGGCCGCCAAAGGAATGCGCTTAAATATCCCGGCGGGAACCTCTATCCGTTTTGAACCGGGGGATGAAAAGGAGGTGGAATTAATTCCCCTCGTGGGAAGTCGTCAAGTGTATGGGTTTAACGGATTAGTTAATGGGTATCTAGACCCGGATTAAATTCTAATTCAAGTGATAAAAAACGTGCCATCTTTACCCGAATAAACCGTAATAGTTGGCTCTGTTCAAGATAAACCTATCACTAGGATCCGTAAGTTATGAAACTCCCTCCTTCTTGGCAATTACCCTCGACGATTAAAAACCGTCTGGGTCAAAAAAGTGCGGGTAAACAACGGGCAATGATTGCGGAAGGACATCTTTTGCTGGTGCTACATCGCGCTCCGACTTTGGGAGAAAAACAGCGTCAAGGGGTGTTTTTCTGGCGAGATCCTCAAGGGAAGTGGGAATGTAGTGCGGGGGGGGTGGGATTAAAACCGTTAATGAAACATATTCAAGTCTACGAAGAGGCTGAGAATGTCCTGAGTTTAGCCTATGGCGAGGCAGAACAGGCGGAAGACTATTTTAACTTGCTTGAACAACTCGCTCCCCTGCAACATTCTACCCAGAATCTACACAATACCCTACAAGCGGCTCGGGAGGGGATTCCCGAAGACCGGGATATTATTGATTTGCGTGACTGGGCCTATGGGATAGAGCGATCGCTCAATCTCCTCCACGAAAACATCAAAAACAGCCTCGACTACCGCATTGCCGAACGAGTGGAACAGCAAAATGCCATTGCCTTGGAGTCGGTTCGGGCTAGTCATCGTCTCAATATTTTAGTAGCCATTTTCTTCCCCCTCACAGCCATTACTTGTATTTTTGGCATGAATCTGAACAGTGGTTTAGCGGAGTCCTTCAGTTTCTGGCTGATTCTCCTGATTAGCCTCACCTTAGGCTTTTGGGTGCGACGTTGGGTGATCGTCGGTAGACTTTGGTAATCAAGGGTTTCAGACTTTAAACAAAAAATGTTTAGAATTTTCTCTAAACCAATAAAAATAAAAAAACGGTGTTAGCTTGGTAATATCAGGGACACTACAGGATTTTTGTCTGGCATTGGGTGAACAATCAAAACTCGGATCTCTGATGGGGTGGATTTAATTTAACAAACAGACTCATCAGCAGCAGGGAGACGATTTAACCTAGTTGCGTTTAAGGATTGGGGATTGATGAAAGTCTGTCAGTCGGAATATGAACACAATCAGGGAATTTTCTAATTTTAATTACACAATTTTGATCAACTCACTTGTGGGGGGATTCGTGTGTTTTTTGCGTGAAAACCTCATAATGGAAAAAAGCCCCTTTTGTGGTAGTTAAGTGATTATGTGGGAGAAAAGTGTTATTCCAAAAGTCCTGAGTTCCGAGTCTGTTGTGGAATTAACCATTGATCGGAAACCCATTGTCGTGACACCTGAAACAACGGTGAGGGATGCGATCGCCCAAATGAAGCCCCCAGACCAAAACAACGCAGTCGCCCAAACTTCACCCCAGCCCAAAACTTGTATTCTTGTGGGGCAGGAAAACACCTTACTCGGATTCCTCACAGAACGAGATATTCTGCTTCTAATCGCTCAGGATATTGATTTAGCTCAAGTTACCGTGTCTAGTGTGATGGAGCATCCGGGGATCACCATTAGGCGATCGCACCTCAACAATCCCCTCAGTCTCCTCTCTCAATTCAGTGAACACCAGACGGGTTATTTCGTTATTTTAGAAGACGAGGAACCTCACAACATTTATGGTGTAATCACCCTAGAGCAACTCTGCTTAGACTTAAATAAAGCGGGACTACTAGCCAATCGAAAACCGCAAGTTATTGAGCCTCAAGCACCTATTGATTCTGGTTTAAGCCCCTCTATTTTCTCATCGGAAAGCCATAAATCTATTGATGAAGACCCAACTATAATTTCCCAACTTAAAGCCAATTTTAATCGCTTAAACTACCTACTAAACTACAGTCCGGCTATTCTTTATACAGCCGATCCAGTCACTTATGAAACCACCTTTATCAGTGAAAACGTCAAAACTATTTTAGGTTATGAAGCCTCAAGCTTTCTCGAAAATCCTAAACTTTGGCAAGAGTATATTCATCCTGAAGATCAAGTTATTCTTTCCTGGATAATTCAGCGTCTCTCTAACTCAAATTCTCAGACTTGTGATTATCGATTTCGGGATGCACAAGGTCAATACCATTGGTTACGCAATGAAATATTAGTGATTCGAGATGAACACAACCACCCTCAAGAACTGATCGGCTATTGTATTACAGTAGACGATTTAAAAGAAACCGAGAAAAATTTGAGAACCAGTGAGCAACAATTTCGCAGTATTTTTGAACAAGCCGATGTAGGGATTACTCAACTCTCTCCCACAGGGTCTTTTTTAAAAGTTAACCCAAAATTCATGGAAATTGTACAGTATTCTAAAGAAGAACTGCTACGAACTACCTACCAAAAAATTACTTATCCCCAAGACTTAGCCCAAGATTTAACCCTAAACTACCAGTTATTAATCGGTAAAATTTCCCGCTTTGCGGCTGACAAACGCTATGTTCGCAAAGATGGATCGATTGTCTGGGTTCATTGGAGTGGCTGTGTTGTTCGTGGTATAGGGGGAAAAGCCGAGTCAATTATTGCCGTAGTTCAAGACATTAGCGAACAGCAAGCGGCACTTCATGAACGCAAACAAGCAGAATTAGCCCTACAAGAAAGTGAGTCCATCCTGCGCAGTTTTTATGACAGCAGTACCATGATGATGGGCGTAGTAGAATTGACCTCTTCACCCGAGGATTTATTGCATATTTGGAGTAATTCAATGACGGCCGAGTTTGTGGGTTTACCTGCCAAGCAAATGGAATATAAAACTGCTCAGGAGTTGGGAATCCCTGACAATATTACTCGGGAATGGATTCAATATTGCAAACATATTCAAACCACCGGAAAACCTGTTCAGTTTCAATGTTTATACAAACACAACGGAAAAAATTTCTGGTTATTGACTACCCTTTCTCCAATTCGCAATGACAACAGAATCGGTTCTCGTTTTTGCTACATCACCGAAGATGTTACCGAACGCAAACAAACGGAACGCATCCTTGCCCAAACCACTCAAACCCTGTTACAAGCGCAAAAGATCGCCCATATTGGCTATTGGGACTATAACGTAATTAGTCATCAACTGATCTGGAATAAAGAAACCTTCGAGATTTTTGGTCGAGATTGGAATGAACCAGAACCCACCTATACTCAATATATCGCCCAAATTCATCCCGAAGACCGCATCAAATACCAAACCGCCTTAGAACATAGTTTGATGACAGGGGAACGGTTTGAGGTGGAATATCGCCTCTTAAGAGGAAGCGGAGAAATTCGCTATCTTTATGGTCAAGCGGAAGTTGAAACTAATAGTCAAGGTATGATTACTCGCCTTTTTGGAGTAGTGATTGATATTACCGAGAAAAAACACGCCGAAGAGAGTTTGAAGGCTTCTGAAGCGAAATATCGCCTGCTGGTGGAACAAATGCCTGCCGTTACCTATACGGCAGCTTTAGATGATTTGAGTACCACCCTTTATGTGAGTCCGCAAATTGAGCAAATGTTAGGCTATCCCTTACGGGAATGGTTACTGCAACCGGATCGTTGGTATAGGGCTGTTCATCCTGATGATCGGGATAAAGTAACCCAAGTTTTGAAAATAGCTCATGGGGGTCCGACAACTTTTAGTCGGGAGTATCGAATTTTTGCTAAATCGGGGGAAATGTTATGGGTGCGCGATCGCGCTAGAATTGTCACCAACGAAGCCGGAGAACCGATTTTTCTCCAAGGGATGATGTTTGATATGACCGAGCAAAAAAACTCGGAAGAAGAGTTACAGCACGCTTACACCCATTTAGAAGCCACGAACCACCGTCTTGAAATTTCCCTCAAAACCCTTGAACAACGCAACCATGAACAAGCCATTACCAGTCAGATGCTAGAGTTTCTACAGGCTTGTAGCACCTCCTTAGAAGCTTATCCGGCCACTGCCGAATTTTTAAAAGTCCTCTTTCCCCACTGTTTTGGGTCAATTTTCTTACCCCAAGCTAATAACAAAGCCCTAGAAGCTGTTAGCATTTTTGGAGATTTATCCCCCACACAAAGCACGATAAACACTCAAGACTGTTGGGCTTTACTCCGGGGAAAAACCCATTATGCTTCTCATCATCAACCGGGGTTATTTTGTCGTCACGTTGACCAAACCTCTCGCCCGACAGCAACCCTTTGTATTCCTATGATGGTACAAGGAGTAGCCATAGGTTTATTTTATTTATGCACCCAAGATTCAGCAGAGATTGAGCCAGAAAAGCAACAACTAGCTCAAACTGTTTCAGAACAAATTGCCTTAGCTATTTCTAACTTGCAACTGCGGGAAACTTTACAAAATCAGAGTATTTGCGATCCGCTAACGGGATTATTTAATCGTCGTTATTTAGAGCAATCCTTACAGCAAAATTTACAGACGGCTGAATTAAAAGAACAGCCTGTGAGTTTAATTATGATTGATGTGGATCATTTTAAACAATTTAATGATACCTATGGTCATGATGCTGGGGATTTTGTCTTACAAACTTTGGCAGAATTTTTACAAAAACAAGTGCGGGAGTCGGATATTGTCTGTCGTTATGGGGGGGAAGAATTTACCTTGATTTTGCCCAATGTGTCTTTAGAATTAGCCTATGAACGGGCTGAGTTATTGCGTAAACGGATTAAAAAACTGCCCTTAAATTATCAAGGGAAAAACTTAGGACAGTTGAGTTTTTCGGCGGGTCTGGCTACGTTTCCTGAACAAGGGGACACGGTGCAATCTCTCATTCGTCGGGCTGATGAGGCACTATATGACGCTAAACGACAGGGGCGCGATCGCGTGATTTGTGCTAACACCGTTCTCTTCGGGCAAGATTGACGGGCAATGGGATCAAGATTTGAAAAATGGGTAATAAAAAGCCGTCCTGAAGGACGGGGCTTGTATCCCATTATTTTCGGTCATGCTAAGATCCACACAGTCCCCCTGTTTCAGGTTCAAGAATTCCCCTATGGCTCAAACTGTCTGGATTGCACGACATGGCAACCGTCTAGACTTTGTTTATCCCGACTGGTTTAATACCGCACAACGACGCTATGATCCCCCGCTCTCAGAGGATGGATTCCTACAAGCACAAGCCTTGGGACAGCGTTTGCAAAAAGAGGCGATCGCCCATATCTTCGCCTCCCCCTTCCTGCGCACCGTACAAACCGCCCACGCTGTCGCCGAATGCCTTAATCTCCCCATCAAACTCGAAAGCGGCCTCAGTGAATGGCTAAACCCCCACTGGATGACCGAAATGCCCGAGCGTCTCCTCCCAGAAGTCCTCGCTCAACAATATCCCCGTCTTGATCTCAGTTACACCTCCTGCGTCATTCCCCAATACCCCGAAACGGAGAACGAAGTCATGGAGAGAAGCGCCGTGACGGTTCATCAATTAGTGCAAAAATACTCAGAAGATATTCTCTTAGTGGGTCATGCGGCATCCGTCGTCGGCACTACCCAAGGACTGGTCGGGGGGCAACCTTTTGTCAATACCGCGCTGTGTTGTTTGGTGAAAGTAGTGCATAAAAATGGG
Source organism: Spirulina subsalsa FACHB-351 (assembly GCF_026130165.1). GTDB lineage: Bacteria > Cyanobacteriota > Cyanobacteriia > Cyanobacteriales > Spirulinaceae > Spirulina_A > Spirulina_A subsalsa_A. The sequence goes on from NZ_JAIHOM010000033.1 coordinate 19,197, forward strand.
AACTGGGAAATGGAATTAAATGGCGACACCACTCACCTCGCTCCCCAGTCCGCCTCTTTTTGGGCCTAGGGGGGATCAATCAACACCAGTAGATTCACTGTTGGTTGTACGAAGAATCCCCGCCTAGGCAAGAGCAGGAAGTGCCAATATCACAACGTTGAGATTGACTGATTAACCATGCTCGTGCGCTTGGCCGGAAAGCGGAAAAGCACCTGAAACAGCGATTTCCTCTGGTCTGCGGGTTCCGGCGCATAATTCCACAAACTGTCATAGAAGAAGAAAGAAAACCCTAAACCCTGTTGACGGGCGCTTTGGATTTTAGCCTGAATTTGTTGTAAACCAACGGGACGATTTCTTAACCCAGTCAAAATTCCCACCCCAGTCGGGATTCGTTGCCGCGCTTCTTGAATTTCCGGCCGCACTAAATGCTCCCGGAAAGCCGCCAAATCAGGACGATACACTTGAACTAATAGTTCATCAATGATGCCCCGACGTAACCAAGCTAACCAGTCTTGGAGTTGTCCGCGATAGGCGAAATCGTAGGGATTAGGGGAAACTGAGAAAATAGCGTCGGGTTTTTTCGCTTTCACTTGACGGTGCAATTGAACCATAAAGGCCGTCAGTTTATCAGCCCGCCATCTTACCCAAGCGGGATCAGTGGGATTACTAGGGGCTGCCCGGCCGGTTTCTCGTCGATACATGGCCGTTGTGAAACTGTCATAGCCAAACTGGTTGGGGAGACTGGCATGATCATCAAACTGTACCCCGTCCACATCATATTGATCGAGGACTTCTAGGACAATTTGGGTGATGAATTGCTGCACTTCAGGATGAAAGGGGTTTAACCAGTAAACCTCTCCGGCGGTTCCAATCCAAGAGCGAGTTCCATCTTGTTTTTGGGTCAGCCATTCGGGGTGAGCTTTGGCTAATTCGGAGAAGGGGGGAGTCATAAACCCAAATTCAAACCAAGGTAAGACTAACAGGCCCTGACGGTGGGCTTTCTGTACGAGATCCGCTAGGATATCTTGACCTTGATTGCCGCGACGGATAAAGGTTTGAATCCCTGCTCTTTGGGCGGTGGCGCTGGGGTAGTGAACAAAACCGGAGTTCCAGACTACCGGATAAATGGTGTTAAAGTTCAGTTGCCCCAATTGAGTAACGGCCGCCTCTAGGGCTGTTTGATCCGCGAGTACCCGGGTGTCATTGTTGGTCATCCAGACTCCCCGCACTTCGGGAAAACGCTGTTGAGCAACGGTGCCCAGGGGGTGGCTCAGGAAAATAATCGTGAGCAAGGCGGTTAGAAAGAGGGCTAGTTGGGATCTCCAACGGTGCGATCGCCTTGAAAATATCGCCGATAAGAACATAGGTTTAAAGGTCAAAATCTTGATCAGTTTAGGGTTCATCATGCCGGGGACTCTTTCCGGCAAAGGTCTGAGAAGTTTTCAATACACCCGTGAAACGGTATTGCACCAATCCTTATACAATTCTTAAGCTTTAACAAACTTCTGTAGTATAGCTGACAATGCACGGGGTCTGTACTATATCTTGGGAGATATTGAGAGAGAGTCTGAATGGCGCGCTATTCACGGCACTTTAACATTTTTCCCTCTTGCTCCCAAGGTTTGACTAGAACATGGTTACTGCTTCTCAACCCAATCCTAATGTTATTGAAGGTCACTATACGCCAGAAGAATATTTAAGTCTAGAAGAAAGGGCAGACTTTAAAAGCGAGTACCATGATGGGGTTATCATTCCTATGACAGGTGCAACAACCAATCATAATCATATTGCGCTGAATTTAAGTATTGCCTTGCGTCTCGGCTTGAAAGGACAGAATTATAATATTTTTATGGGGGATGTTCGGCTCTGGATTCCTAAGACGAAACGCTACACTTATCCAGATGTGATGGTAATTTCAGGGAGTCCTCAGTATTATAAAACCCGTAAAGATACCGTCACTAATCCTCAAGTTTTAGTTGAGGTTTTATCCCAAGGAACATCCGCTTATGATCGGGGGGATAAGTTTAGTTACTATAAAACTATTGCCTCTTTTCAGGAATATCTCCTCATTCACCAATCCCAACCCTATATTGAACAATATTTTAGAACAGGCAATAAACGCTGGATCTATAGTGAATACGATGGGGACGATGAGACGGTAAAAATGCAGTCGTTTTCTTTAGATATTTCTTTGACGGATCTTTACGAAAATGTCGATTTTCAGACGGGCGGCGCGGATGCCCCATGATTTTTTCCTATGATTTTTGTCACAATAGAAGGTGAAGGACTTTTGAGTGTGAACGAATGGGTAACAAATTTGCGTTTAATCTGAAATCATTTTTAAAAGCGTTCCTGCTCTGTAGTTTAGTGCTGGTGCTAGTGTTTAGCTCCGCTGGGGACGCTTTGGCGGCTCGCAGTGGGGGACGGATTGGGGGTGGCTCTTTCCGCGCTCCCACTCGGACTTATAGCGGGGGAGGATACGGGGGATATGGCGGATATCGCTCTCCGGGGGGAGGTTTTGGTTTTCCTTTCCTGTTGCCGTTTTTCGGTTTCGGGGGCTTTGGGAGTCTGTTCACGATTTTGATTGTGATTGCGATCGCCAATTTTCTCGTCAATGCTCTCCGTAACAGTGGGGGAACCGGAGATAGCGGGGAATTAACGGTCAATAGTAAAGTTGCCGTGGCGAAAGTCCAAGTGGGTCTATTAGCGGCCGCCCGCGACTTACAACCCGATTTAGACCGACTAGCCGCCACAGCCGACACAGGCAGCGCTTCCGGTCGCGCCGAGGTGTTACAAGAGGCCACCTTAGCCCTCCTCCGTCACCCAGAATATTGGGTCTATGGGGCTTCAGAAGCCCAGCAAGCCCCCTTAAATCAAGCGGAAGCTAAATTTAACCAATTTGCCCTAGAAGAGCGCAGTAAGTTCACGGCGGAAACCCTCTCCAATGTAGAGAATCAGCTTAAACAGAGTGATGTACTGGCCAAGAGCGATGCCACCGATCTGGCCCAACTCTCCGAGGAAGTGGGGGAATATATTGTCGTGACGTTGGTCGTGGGGGCGCAAGGTCAGTTAGCCTTACCGAAAATCAACAGCACAGAGGAGTTACAGCAAGCCTTACGCACCCTCGGCAGTATTGGCAGCGATCGCCTCCTCGCCATTGAGATCCTCTGGACTCCCCAAGCATCGGGGGATACCCTCACCACAGAGGACATCCTCGCCGCTTATCCCAATCTCAAGCTCGTGTGATTGACAAGTTCCACCCCCCCATCCAAGATGATAGGGGTGGAGCTTCCCCAATCACCATGAAAGAAAAACCCCAACAACTCAGTCAACGCCTCTTTTTCCAAGGTCGTAAATTTAACTTTGAAGTCAATCGTCTCCGTTTACCCAATGGAGTCGAGGGCGACTGGGAATGTATCCGCCACCCCGGAGGAGCATTAGGAGTCCCCGTTACCCCCGAGGGAAAATTAGTCTTAGTGAATCAATACCGTTTTGCTGTCGAGGGACGCTTACTGGAATTTCCGGCCGGGACTGTAGAAGTGAACGAAGACCCGGCCATGACCATTAAACGGGAGATTGAGGAAGAAACAGGCTACCGCGCCCATCGTTGGCGGAAATTGGGGCAATTCCCCCTTGCTCCGGGCTATTCTGATGAATATATCTACGCCTTCCTTGCCCAAGATTTAGAAAAGTTAGAAAAACCCCCCCAACAGGATGAGGATGAAGATATTGAGGTGGTGGTCTTATCCCCCCCAGAGTTAGAAGAAATTATCTTAACCAGCGATCGCGTCGATGCTAAATCAGTCACGAGTTTCTTTCTCGCTCGTCCCTTTCTTTTAGAGTTTAGCTAGGGTCTGCTGAATAATTCGGGGAGTCGGGAGTCGGGAGCAGGGGAGCAGGGGAGTCGGGAGCAGGGGAGCAGGGGAGCAGGGGAGCAGGGGAGCAGGGGAGCAGGGGAGAGGGGGAACAATTATCAATTATCAATTATCAATTATCAATTATCAATTCCCTATTCCCTATTCCCTGTTCCCTATTCCCTTGTTGAGTCTAGCGTTGGGCTTTTTCGGCAGACCCTAACTAGAATACCCTGTTGATTTGATATGATCTGCTGTCTTCACTCCATAAAGGCTTTCATAATCAGCTTCATCTTGATCACTGTAGAATGTAATACCGAATTTGTTAATCGTTTGTAGTATTTTGGTGATTTGTTCCCTCGTTAATTGCCTCTTCCAGCCATTCACTCCGCTAATACCTGAGCTACTGACAACACTAGAAGGTGTTTTAAGATTTGCAAGGGCGCACTCTAGATCAAGATTTAAATTTAAGCGGCTGCTAATCCTTTCAATAGTTCTCTGTGGCCTTAAACAAAGCTCCTCATAAGTGATCATTATCCAGGGTGTTGGAGCATTCTGAAGTAGTACAGGTAACTGATCCAATGCCCACAGTGCGGCGAGATACTCAACATCACTATTTAACTGTTCAAGTGCCGAACGAAAAGACGGATAGATATCAAGATAAGGAGGACTCTCTGGGGCATACTTTGCATTATCCCAGCCATACTTAATTTGCGATGCGATAACAGCGCAAGGATGTCTTATTAAAAAAATAGGTGCAGGAATGGTAAATGAATTGCAAATCCAGGGAAGTAAGCGATTCGCCCGGACAAATTTTACAATTAATTTCTCTGCGTTGTAGGCAATGCCAACAGACATCTCACAACTTGTCCAATCGTTGATCACCCGCCCCTCAAATACTCGACGGAGAAAGGTAGCACCCTCAGGCCAATCAATTTCTGGGTCAACGTAAGTTCTCCAGGAAAAACCTGCTTTTTCTGCTTCCGGTACTCTTCCAATGTGGAGTGGTTCAAACAAAACACAGGATTTCGGAATAGCCGATAGAATTTGCGAGAGCAGAGTACTTCCTGAACGAGGTGACGAAGTGAGAATAATTGCGTCACTTGCCTTAAAACGTCCATTTAGGCACTGCCGAATTATTTGAATCTTGGCTTTATCTCTCAACCTCCGAAAACTTGACTTGAATCTCATTCTATAAGTCTCCAGTTGTATATTCTACAGTCTTGACCGCATCTAAATCCACCTATTGCTTCTTTTGCAACTGACGTTTAAGCCGACCAAGATGCACTCGCAATTTACCGACCGGGCCGTGCTGAATAGCAGGCTTTATCTGTTTTGACCAAAGACTCTTGAGCCTCAATTGAGGACTCGCTGCTCGCTCATAAAGACCTTCATAAACATTTTCTGTTTTGAGATCAGGGCTTAAACACATCACATAGTTACTTAAATGACTATTCCCATGAATGAATTGATCGCACCGAGCTAAAAGATAAGCATCAACAAGGGCTTCCATGCCTAATTTGTTAAATGAAATGCCCCCAGATGCCTTTCGATTTTTTGCATGTGCTTCTCCCAACTCATATTGTTCTGATGCGACTGTCAAGACTCTATCACCGTACCTCTCTCTTACCTTTTTCTGGACTATTCCAGCATCAGTTCCTAAGAAGATACGATCATATTCATCTAGACTTTTATCAATTAGTTCAAAGTATTTTGAAAAGGGGGGACTTCCAACCCCCAGCAAGTAATCTAACCTATCTACACCGCCGTGGCCTACATTATTTTTCCCAGGCCCCCTTAAATGAACACCCAAGACACGAAATGAGCTAAAGTGCTGCTCATACAAAGATTGAATTTTTTCTTTGAGCCAGGGTTGCAGCAAGATATACTCATCAATGATTGCATGACATTCATGCCTGTCAAAAGGCACCCTCAAAATTCCCGCATATTGTGGAGCGGGATTCACTTGCTTGTCCCGTTCATGCTTCGCAAACAACTTTACGATATTGACTTCTTGAGTCAGCCCATATTTATCGTCTACGCTATGCCCAACTCGCTCAAAGAAGACATCCCAGATATCGAATTTTTCTTCTTCATGCCAGACTGAAGGCCAATAAGGCACTGGCAGGTATCCTGAGCGTTTTGCCACCTTACAAGCAACAATATACATATTCAACTTGGCAAAAACACCTGCCCATCCCTTTTGAAAATTGATCGTCGTTTTTTTCATTACTTGAATCCTTTCCCAGCAACTTACTGGCTTTACTACTAATATCAATACGGGCTAAATGTTTTGATTCTAATTCAACCCGATACTTCAAGAATCAGTAATTATTCATAGGAGAGCAAATTCTAGAGGGCGTTTAAATTTTAGACGCACTTGAACGGGTAAGTTAGGGGAATCACTGGTCGGTTTGTTTTTCCGTTCTACTTCCCCATTTTACAGTTACCACTTAATTATGTCAAGCATCTAAAATAGGGTAACAGAGATTGTTTAGTCAAAGTTTAACTAAATTAGCATTTGAGCGCTTGCCTCATTCATCTAACGTCTAGTTTCTTCTAAAAACCGATTAATTTCCAATATTAATATTTCTTTTTCATCTTGTTTAAGCCAACTGCCAAAAAGATAATGATGATTTTTGCTATCTAAAGCACAAGCTTTAACAGGTTGTTCATTAACCGTCATAGTGGTATTACTTAAACTGGCGTGTTGTAATTCCTCAGTTTTCCCTTTAATGTGATGACTCCAACTGCCATATTGCCAAGATAAATGAAAAGTTTCGGGATTAATCTCTAGGTGAAATGAGCCAAACGTTGACCAAAATAAATTACTCCGTATAACAGCTAAGGGAATCAGAATAAAGGGAATCAGAATAAATAGAAAAATAGGAAAGCTCAAAAATAGCAGAACCGCCATAAAAATCAACCAGAAACCAGTTTGTTCCCGAGGAATTAAACTGGGAACATCAATGGTCAGGCGATCTTGAGTTTTAGTGAGTTGAATCCGACTATATTCTAAAACATTTGAACTAAAACCAACGGATGAACTCGATTTGACTAAGTTCACTTTAGAACCTTGACTTTCTGGGCGTAGATTTTTAGCTTTAACGTCCCTTAAAAAGCTTTTTAACTCTTCTGCTAACCATTCTTTTTCTGCTAGGTCTAACCCTTCGGCAATTTTTTGTTTTAACGGTTTGTTGTATAATCGTTTGATACCGAAACTTTTAATATATAAACGCCCCAATCGCTTTGAACAGTTAAGGGATAAAGATGATAGATGGGGAATGGCTGGATCTGATTCCCGTTCAATTTCTAAAAACTCGGTATTGCCTTCAATAACTTCATTAAACAATAATAACTGACGACGAAATTGGAAGCGGTTGCGATTAATCTTGAGTAAAGTATTATCTCCTTTAAGGCTACGAAAACTCACCCATAATGCGCAACTTATACCCCAAGCAGGCAAGATAAAGCAGAGGAATAAGAAAATGAACTCGCCCAATCCCCAAGACTCGCCCAAGATGGCTAATACCAATATAATGGAGGCGGGGATGGTCCAGCCCACATAGAGCAAAAATAATAAACCACTGCCCAAGTTCCAAGGGTTTCCCGGAATATAAAGTTTTAACAGGTCGGGGGTTTTTTGTAGAAAGACTTCATTAATAGATTTAGGGATATTTTGTTCTGTTGTTGTGCGAGTAATGGGTAATTTATCCACTAACGCTTTTTGAGCAGAAACGGCTTCCCTAAAACGATCTTCTAGGGCAGGTTCAATCATTTTATCCAGCCAACGGCCAAAGGAATCGGACACTGTGATGGCGGAACGAAAATCAATTTTCATCCGCTTTTCAGGTAAATCGGCGGGGATTTTACGAGTGAGCAGATACACTAAGGTGGTGCCTAAACCGTATAAATCGGAAGCGTAGGTGGTTTGTCCGCGAAATTGTTCCGGGGCCATATAGCCAAAGGTGCCGACTAGAGTTCCCCCGCGACTGATGGTTTTGCGGTAGACTTCTTGCACTGCACCAAAGTCTACTAAGATGATGCGGCCGTCTTTACTTTGGATGAGGTTTTGGGGTTTAATATCGCGGTGGATGACTGGGGGATTGAGGGTGTGTAGGTAGGTGAGGATTTCGAGGACTTGGAGTGCGATCGCCTTAACTTCATCTTCTGTGGGTTTCCATCCCTGCTCAATCAAGGCTTCTAGGGATGATCCTTCCACTAATTCCTGCACTAAATAAAAGCGACGGTCTTCCGGTGTATCGACTTGGAAGTATTCAATATAATTGGGAATATTGGGGTGGGTGAGGGTGGCTAAGACTCGCGCTTCCCGTTCAAATAGTTCTAAGGTCTTCCATTCTGAGGCTTGACGCAAGGATACCACCTTAATGGCTACCCGTTGGGATGTATTCACATCTACGGCCGCGTAGGTAGTTCCCATTGACCCCTGACCCAAGACGGTGACGATTTGATAGTGATCGCGGATCATTTCGCCTTGGCCATGTAAACCCTGCATCATAATAGTTTATTCTCCTTGGGAGGGGCAAATGTAGTTACTTCTATTTTAAGCAATGACTCGAAAAACTCTAGGACTCGACGAGTCCCTTTATAACTATTTACTAACCGTTTCCCTCCGTGAACCGGATATTTTAAGCCAACTCCGGCAAGAAACCGCCCAGTTGCCCATGGCACAGATGCAAATTGCCCCAGAACAAGGGCAATTCATGGCCTTATTAGTCCAACTGATTGGCGCAAAGAAAACCTTAGAGGTGGGAGTCTTTACTGGATATAGTTCCCTCGTTGTCGCCTTGGCCCTACCCGAAGACGGCCACCTCATCGCCTGTGATGTCAGCGTCGAATATACCACCATGGCTCAACGGTACTGGCAAAAGGCCGGAGTCGCCCATAAAATCGACCTTCAGTTAGCCCCGGCTTTAGACACCTTAGACCAACTCCTCGCCCAAGGAGAAGCCGAAACCTTTGATTTTGCCTTTATTGATGCCGACAAGAGCAACTATGTCAACTATTACGAGTGCTGTCTAAAACTCCTGCGACCGGGGGGCTTAATGGTGGTGGACAATGTGTTATGGTCAGGACGAGTGGCGAATCCCGAAGTCCAAGATAATCGCACTAATGCCATTCGCGCTTTTAATCGTCACGTTCACCAAGATTCTAGAGTAGCGTTGAGTTTAATTCCCCTGGCCGATGGTTTAACCCTTGTGCGCAAATTGTAAGGGACTGGTGCGATCGCGAAAGCCGTATCATATAGATCATGGGGCAGGGTTGCGATCGCGGCATTCAACAGAGCATCCCTGTTCCTTAAAACATTACCTCTTGTTCCTCATTATTCCAGAAACAGCTGCTATATCTGGTGACATCTGGGCTTTTGACTATTGCCAATTTAGTCGAGAAGTGGTACCCAGAATCGGTCAAAGACTCATTACGGACAGATGAAGATCAAACCAGAGCATTCAACCTTAAGGGTATGTGGACTCACCCCAGAACAAGGGAGATGGTTGCTCATTCCGGCCGGAATGACTGTTCTCCTCTGTTTGGGTACTGTTTACTCTTGGAGTGTCTTCCGGAAACCCCTAGAAGATGAACTCAGTATCAGTGCCACGCAAAGTTTATTACCCTATACCATCGCCCTCCTGTTTTACGCCCTACTGATGCCCATTGCTGGGTTTTATATCCCCCGTTTAGGCGCACGAAGGATGATTATGCTGGGCGGTCTGATTGTGGGATTTGGATATATCTGCTCTAGTTTTGCCCACAATATTCTCACCCTCACCTTGACCTATGGCATGATTACGGGAACCGGAGTCGGGATTACCTATGGGGTGCCGATGGCAGTAGTAGCCCGGTGGTTTCCCGATAAAAAGGGATTGGCTGTGGGGCTAACGATTATTGGTTTTGGGTTATCGCCTTTAGTGACGGCACCATTAGCCAAAAATTTAATTGATGCTTATCAGGTCAGACCTACCTTACTGATTTTCGGCATAGTTTTCACGCTGATTATTCTCTTGATGACCATTGTCCTGAAATTCCCTCCAGTGGATTGGCAACCCAAGGAAAAAACATCGGCTAGCACTGTCACGTCTAGGACGGTGACTTATCCCAAGACATTATGGAAAAGTCGCTCTTTTTATGGGTTGTGGGTCTGTTATATGATCGGGACTTTTGTGGGGTTAAGTGCTATCGGGATTTCTAGTCCGGTGGGGGAAGAAATTATCAAAATTGACCCCGGAGTGGCCGCTACCAGTGTGTCGTTATTTGCCCTGTTTAATGGGGTGAGTCGTCCTCTATTTGGCTGGTTAAGCGATCGCTTTAAACCCCGTTATATTGCGATCGCCGCCTATACCTTAATCTTGATCGCCTGTATCCTGATGGTCAATGCACAGGAAGGGCAAGTTATAACCTATCTCGTCGCCTTCTGTTTATTTTGGTTCTGTCTCGGCGGATGGCTCGCCCTCGCCCCCACTACCACCTTACGCCTATTCCGACCGGAAGACTACGCCCAAAATTACGGCATCGTCTTCACCGCTTATGGAATTGGGGCATTATTGGGAACCTTAGTCGCAGGCAGTATCCGGGATTGGTTTGGCAGTTATACCTATGCCTTTTATCCTATGGGAGGAGTAGCCATCTTAGGAATCATCCTAGCCAGTTTTTGGCTCAAGCGCGATCGCCCCATAGAAACCTCCTAAATCAGTGTGGTAGGGGGAATTCACCCCTACCATCGTTTCACCTCTCCTCCTCCCATTCCAACAACGCCATCGGCATTAAACGCTTTAAATTTGTCAAAGAACTTTCCTGCCAAGTCACCTCCTTAGATCCCTTCAAAACCACCCGCATCGTCTTACGATTACGCACCTGAATAATAAACTTAGATAACACTCGAATTCCGGCACTATTCAGCAATTTTAACCCTCTTAAATCCAACGTAATTTGACTCGGTTCTTCCCCCATAATCTCCGTTAACAAATCCTCCAACGGACCATAAGCCTGCATCCCCATATTCCGCATTGTACCCTGACAATTCACCGTCACCGTGGCCGGATCATAACTAATCAGATAACTCTCTCCCTGAATTTGCTTACTATCCATCATCTTTGAGTATTTATACAGATTTTCCCGTCATGCTATAGCGTTTCCAAATCATTGATGAACTCTCAGAGAAGTTTCTCATAATACTTCAAGCTCCTTGTAAACCTTGTATACTGTTCCCTGTTTCCAGATCCGGTGTTCCCTTTGCTTTCCCTTGTGGATTACAAAACTCAAATGGGAACGCTATATTTGTCATATTTGGGGGACTTTAACCCATATTATAGGAGTAATTCATCAATTACCCCACCACAATCTATTGAGGACTGCTATAGATTAGAATCTCCTCCCCTCAACCTCTCTTTCCCCATATTTATACTCCAGTTGAACCATCGTCGTAGCCATCGCCACAAAGGGATCTTGCTGAATTGTCTCCAACTTCCATCCTAACTTAGCCGCGTAGTCATTTTTCATACTAATCAGACCAATTCCGGGAGCAGTATCTCCCTCAACACTACGTTCCAGTTGCTGCATATAAAAATCATCCGGCTCTATGGTCAAAATATCATCAATAAAACCCCGTAATTTTTGATAGTGAGAAGCATCAACACTATTTTGTACATTCAAAACAATAATCAGTCCATTATCCTCCAACGTATGGACTCCAAACTTAATCGGACAATTGGACTTCATATCATTGAATTTCATCGCATTTTCCAGTAGCTCATTGGCAATATAATTAACCGATTCTTTGATCTTTCGCTCAATTCTATGATTCTCCGTTTTGCTGCGATCAAAAGGTAAGAACGTGACCAAATAATCCGCCACAAAATTAGCCGATAAACCGTTATTTTTCCAGCGTCTTTGAATGGGAATCGAACTGGGAGAAAAACCGAGAACTAAAAACTCACAGTAATCCTCGACTAAATTATCAATAAATTCGCCAAAAGTATCAATTTGATTCATAGAATTATACTCGTTTCATCACAATCAAAGTAATATCATCATTTAGTTTTTGTCCTTCTAGATGACTGTGTACATCTTCGATGACAGCTTGTTGAATAGCAGATGCCGTTAAATGATGGTGTTGTTGAATCACCCGGCATAGCTGCTCGAAACCATAAAGTTCCTCCTTCCCATTTTCCGCCTCAACAATTCCATCTGTATATAACACCAGTGTATCCCCAAATTCAAGCCCTACAGTATGAGTATTAAATAAATTATCAATGTCTTGTTCAAAACCAATATAAAACCCTAAGTATAGAGTTTCAATGGGTTCAAGTTCCCCGGTATTTCGTACAATAATCACTCGTTCATGTTGACCACTAATCTTTAGAATACCCTCCTGATAGTCCAGTAAACATAACGTTAAGTGACGATCTAAATTCATTCGTTCCACATTAGCGTAAATGGCTTGGTTGAGAATCTGTAAAATTCGCACTAAGCTAGTTTCGTCTGCTTCGCATAATGTCCGAATGGCCGTCTGTACCATCAACATTAAAATTCCACTTTCTAAACCATGTCCAGTCACATCACCAATGCCAATTCTTACCCCTTTTTCTGTGCAGACAATATCATAATAATCTCCCCCCACTTCATCCGTAGGCTGCATGAATCCCACAATATCCAATCCCGAAATATTCAATTCTTCAACTTTCGGCAAAATCATTTGTTGCAACCGACGAGCCACTTCTAACTCTGTACTCAGTCGCACATTTTCCGCTTTAAGCTGCTCATTTAGCCGAGTAATTTGTTGATTTGCTTCGGTAATTTTAGTCAAATAAAGACTTTCTTGATCTCGTAAGTATTTCTTCTCTAAGCAAGCCCCAATTCTTGCTTTTAAAAGGGTTTGATTAAAGGGTTTAGGTAAGTAATCCTCCGCACCCATTTCAATACATTTTACAACACTGTCTAACTCATCGAGTGCCGAAATCATAATGACTGGAGTATGCCGCCATTCACTTTTAGACCACCATTCTAAGACCTGATAGCCGTTCATTTCTGGCATAATTAAATCTAAAAGGATTAGGTCATAATTTCCCGTTTTAATGCACTGAATGGCTTGTTTTCCATTCGCTACTGTTGTCACATGATAGCCCTGTTCAACAATTTTACGCGCTAATAACTCACAATTATTTTCATTGTCATCTACCACCAAAATATTGGCTGTCTCTTGGGAAATATTAGATTCAGAGACAGAATTAAAAAGGTTAACTGTAACAGCTTGAATGTTTTGGGATGTTGTGAGATTTAAACCCTTTAACCTTAAATCAGGAACAGTTTCAATTAACCCAGATAATGCTTCAACGGCAGTTAAAATCTTTTCAACATCCCCGATTAACTCATCGGGAACAGTTGTGATAATTTCTTGACAAGTTTCTTGAACCTTTAACGCTAAAGGCAATAACTGTAAAGATAACTCTTGATGGATTCTAGTTTGCTCTGTTCCCGGATTCGGGTTAGAGTCTGGATCAGATTCCGGGGTAAGGGGTATTAGACTAGAGGGCAGTATCTGCTTTAATCGTTCTAATAACTGATAGCCTTGTGTTTGTAAATGTTGTATCTTTTCGGACAACAAAATACTATTTATTTCCTCAAAGTCTGCCAACTCTTCACCCAGTAACTCACTATAGCCAATAATGCTATTAATCGGATTACTGAGTTCATGCCTGAGCAGCGAATACCAAGAAGCTTGAGGAGGATCTGTCATTAGATTTACACTATTATCAGGCTTAAAATTTGAGCGTTAAAACTTGATCCTCAAACTTTAAGGCTTAGAATTTCACTTTCCAGAAATAGGCTCAGATTATTAATTAAATTGACAATCCGTTGAGCAGAACTGGCAATTTTTTGCAAGTCTGCCACGAAATCAGGAGGTATCCCTTCAGAAACTTGGGAAGCAATTCTCTGTATGGCATAAACGGAGCTAAACAGGGCAAAGGCTAAGGTAATGCGAGTTTCTAGGATAATCTTAGGATTACATTCGATCTCTGCTCCGTTATAGGGCAGAGTCATCTTCACTTGACAGGACAGTTGTTCTCCATAAGCTTTGATTTGCTCAATTTCAGCCACAATCCAAGTGAGATCCTCCTCTTGTTCGTATTGGAAGTCGTCTAACAATAAACTACTATACCCGATAATGGTATTGATGGCGTTGTTCAGTTCATGTCTAATTAAAGATTGCCAAGATTTGCCAGAGTTGTTCATAAGAAAAAGAGATTCAAAAAGGGGTCAAAGTTACGAAAAATAATCTATCTGGAGAGAAAATGTTAGCGGGAGGAAACCGTTGACAGTAGGGCTTCAATTTTGGTCAATAAGCGGGGGAGTTCGATGGGTTTGGTATCATAGTCATCACAGCCTGCGGCTAGGGAGCGCTCGCGATCGCCAGACATGGCATGGGCTGTCAGGGCAATAATAGGAATCTGGGCGGTTTGGGGATGGGTTTTCAGTTGTCGGGTGGCTTCTAAGCCATCTAATACAGGTAAGCTAATGTCCATCAAGATTAAATCGGGTTGTTCAGCATGACTAATATTAATTCCCTCTTCTCCATCTACAGCAACCACAACGTCGTAGCCTTTGCGTTTCAAGCGACGGGAAAGCATATCCCGATTCATTTCGTTATCTTCGACTAAGAGTAATTTAGGCATGGTATTTTAAAGGATTAACGGTTAAAAGAAAGGATTGTTTAACTTGACCAGCCTTTAAGACTTTTTAGCTGATGGTTTTGGGTTGAGAACATGAGATAATAAATCATGTACTTCTGAGAGCAAAGCTTTCCGGTCATAAGCTCCTTTTTGGAACACTTTTTCCACGTAGCCATTGAGGTGTTGAATATCTTTTTCGCTCAACTCTTTGGCGGTGAGAATAATCACTGGAATGGAGCGCCATTGTTCATTTTTTTGTAATTCATGGATAAATTCAAACCCATCCATTTCTGGCATCATTAAGTCAGAAATGATCAGTCCGGGGGGGTCATTGGCAATGAATTCTAGGGCTTGATGGCCGTTTTCAACCATAACAACCCGACAGCCTTCTTTTTCTAATTGTCGCCGTACCATTTCCCCTGTAGGAATGTTGTCTTCAATCAGCATGACAACGGTAGAATGACGGTCTACTTGGAATTTATGGAGAACTTGGGTTAACTGTTGGCGATTTAAGGGTTTGAGGAGATAATCCGCCGCACCCAATGCGAAACCGAGGTTTTTATCATCTACCATGGAGGCAATGACGACGGGAATATGAGCGACTTCGGAATCAGCTTTGAGGGTGCTTAGGACTGTCCATCCGTCCATCTGAGGCATCATGATATCCAGAATAATGGCATCAGGACGAATCTCTTTAGCTAATTGTAAACCGATCGCTCCGTTGGGGGCTGTGACGACTTGAAAGCCTTCTTTGGTGAGATAGCGCTGCATTAAGTCGGTAACGGATTTATCATCGTCAATGACTAGGATCGTGCCTGTGTTTTGCAGGGGGGATTCGGCGATCGCAATGTGTTCCTCCTCTGGTACAGGCATTGGCTCAAAACTCTCTAGGGGAGAGGCTTGGCGCATTAAGGGAAGTTCAATCGTAAAGGTAGATCCTTGATTGGGGACACTTTCAACGCGAATATCACCCCCCATCATCTGGCAGAATTTGCGCGTAATGGCTAATCCTAAACCTGTTCCCCCATATTTACGAGTCGTAGAAGCATCTGCTTGAGTAAAGGCTTCAAACAGCTTATCAGACTGTTCTGGACTCATGCCAATTCCCGTATCACTGACCTCAAAACGAATCCATTCCTGCCCTAGTTGGTGATAACACTCCACCGTTAGGGTAATAGTTCCATTTTCGGTGAATTTACTGGCATTACTGAGTAAATTAAACAGGTTTTGACGAATTTTGGTTAAATCCCCATACATCACCCCGAGGTTTTCGGGTGTATTCACATTGAGAGTATTTTTATTTTTTTCCACCAAGGGAGAAATGGTGGTCAGAACCTCTTGAATCATGGGCTGGATTTCAAAAATTTCTAAATATAATTCCATCCGTCCCGCTTCAATTTTAGATAAATCTAAAATGTCATTAATCAAGCTCAGTAAATGTTTGCCCGCAAGGTGAATTTTTTGCAAGTCAGGAATAAATTCTTGAATATCTAAATCCTCGGCTTCTTCTTGCAGCATTTCACTATAGCCAATAATGGCATTCATGGGAGTGCGTAACTCATGGCTCATATTGGCTAAAAACTCACTTTTCGCCCGATTCGCAGAATCAGCCGCTTCCTTCGCTTCTTGCAGTTCTAGGGTGCGTTCTTGCACTCGTTTTTCCAGTTCCTCAAAGGATTCTTTAAGCTGACTAGCCATGCGATGAAACGTTTTTTCTAATACCGCCAGTTCGTCGCTCTCCTCTAAATTCATCAGGGGGGTAAGGTCTGAGTTATCTAGGGTTTGACCTTCTGCTTGCAGGCGCTGCGATCGCGCTAAATCCTCCTCCGCCAAACGGTGACACTCCCCGACAATCGGCTGCAAGCGGCGATTGAGGCGACGGACAAACAAAAACACCACCAACGCCAACACAATCCCCGCCCCCAACGCACCCCCCACCGTCACCCCCAACACAGGCAATAACACCACCGACTGCGGCACCGCCGCCAACATCAACCATTCCGTTCCCGGCACCCGTTGATAAGCCCAATAATGTCCCTCCCTCACCATTAAACCTTGATCACGATCCCCGATTTCCGACCAAACCGATTGCAGTTCCGGAATATCTTGATAAGTCGCTAAGACTTTAGCCTTTTCCGGTTTCGGGGGATAAGCCAACAAATTTCCCTGTTGACTGAGAATGACAAAATATCCACTTCCCCATGTTTCGGGAGTTTCCACCCGATTCGTTAAGTCCGTAACACTAATATCTAAACCAATAACCGCCAGTAACTCCTCCTCTTCTGAATAAACCGGAGCCGTTAAATTCGTAATCGTGAGTCCGTACCATTCAAAGGGTTCTAACCAAATCCCCTTCCCCGCTTCAACAGGCAAATTATAATAATCTAACTCGGAATAATTCTCGATCTCAAACACATCAACATAGCGGATCTTACTATTGGGAGCAGGTAAAGGTTCTCCCACTTGATCCGGCAGTTCTTGATCCATAAAAAAATAAGGCCAATATAATTCTTTATCACCAGCTAACTGAAACGGAGCTTGACCAAACCCCACTCCCATCGTTAACGGGGAACGACCTGTAAATGCTTTAAAGGCTAGTTCACGATAGGTTTCCTCATCCTCTAAACCTAAACGGTCAAACATGGTAATCGTCAAGGATAAGCTTTTCATCGCTTGTTCCACCCTAGCCAATTCCGTTTCAATTTCTTGAACTTGACTGCTCAAAGTCCCTTTAATTTGTTCAATATATAATTTTTCAAGGAGTTGATAAAAGACATAAGACATCGTACTCAGTCCGATTAAAGCACCCCCTAAAACATATATAAATAACTTAGAACCGATGGATTTTAGATGAATCGTCATGGTTTTTATCTATCGCTTATCATAGGTCTAGTATAGCCTTTTTGGGTTGCTTCAACTTCTTAATGGATTGAGGCAGAGACAGCCAGATTGACGAAATCATCATCAAGGGTTGCCTGAATTGTGGCCGAGGTTCTATCTCGTTGTGGAATCGGGAGAAAGTCACAGCTTGCTAAGTAGGTTAAGTAACATTTAATTAACTCAGCATTGACCGATGAACAGGTAACTTGGGGGCAATCCTGCAAGCCAGATATAACATTGGTTGTGGCAAAATTTTGATTTCCAAACAAAGCAACATCTAGATACCCTGCTTCATCTTTTTGACCTTGGTTTAACAGAGAAACAAGCGGCTTAAGCGCATTTTTTTCGGAGATGTTTAGTAGTTCATCCTGCCATTTTTTATAAGAGATTGGCGTGACCGAATAACCAAACTCATTAATCACAGAAACTAACTCAACAAACAAAATAGGGTTCGGATTGAAAAGATGGAACGCTTGATTTAAAGAGCTAGGTTTTTGTGCCAAGGTTACAATGGATTGACTCACATAATCCACCGGGGTAATATTAAACAAATATTGAACATCTGGTGCGCTCTCCATCTCAATCATTCCTTTCAACAAACGGCAGAATAAATCATCGGTATTGGAAACACCAGTCTGACTATTTCCTGAAATCATATTCAGCCGATAAATCGAGGCAGGAAGACCTCGTTGTTGCGCTTCCATCACCAGTTTCTCAGCGACCCACTTGGTTTGAGCATAGCCATTTTGTAACCCATCACTATGGAGCAAGGGATCATTTTCTGGAATGATCTCCATTGCACTGTAGATAGGCGATTGGAACACATCTAAGGTCGAAACAAAATGAACTGGAGTGGTTTTCCCTTGACAAGCAAGACGTAAAATTTCTTGTGTCCCTAATACATTTGTTTCTCGTAGGGTTTCATAGGAGTAAACTAAGTTGACCCATGCTCCACAATGATAGATAGTATCAATGTGATTGGCGAGGAATGAAAACTGTTCAGAATTTAACCCTAAATAAGGCTGGCTTAAATCTCCTAAGATGGGGATAATCCGATGGCTCAATTCCGGTTGCCAAAGCTGATAACACTTTAGATTACGTTCCAGTTTATAGAGTCCTTCGGTAACATCTAGAGCGCGGATTAAACAATAGACATTCCCTTGAGTTTGCCGCAGAAGTTCAGCGAGGATAAATGCTCCGATAAATCCTGTTGCACCTGTCAAAAATATATTATTTTGTTGTGCTGTAGGCACGAGATCACCTTGAGGAATAATCTGAGGATCTAAGTTTATATCTTCAAAGGTTTTGGGTGATTTTGATAGAACATTTTTCGAGATCAATGAATTGCTAGATTTTTGGGCAATCAACAAATACTCTAACCCCAAAATCGTTGGATCTTGCAAAAAAGACGCTAAACAAATATCCAAACCAAACTGATTTTTAACCTCATTCAACAGTTGAATAATCAGTAAAGAATGTCCTCCTAATTCACAAAAAGTATCGTTAACTCCTATTTCATCAATCATTAACAGTTCAGACCAAATCTTACAAAGTTCTTCTTGTAGGGTGGTTTGTGGGAGAATGAAGGGTTTTCCTAAATCAGGACGACTATTTTTCGGTTCAGGGAGGGAACGACGGTCAATTTTGCCATTGGGTGTTAAAGGCAGATCCTCCATAAAAATAAAGATAGAGGGGATCATGTAGTCGGGTAATTTTGTTTGTAAAAATGCCCGCAGTTGTGGGATGAGTGCTTCTGGAGTTATATCTAATGGGATGGGTTGATTGGTATAATGCTCTAAGGGAGCAAACAGAACATCAAGCACGGGCAAAGTTTGCTGAGGCTCTTGGCACAAAATGACATCATAGTATCCCAGTTTTGTGTCAGACCAAATGAGATAGGGTTTGTAATTTAAAAGGTGGGAGATGCTATGCCAGTTTTCTGGATGAATTGCTATCGCTGAGGAGGCAGAAGCAAGGCTATTTCTTAGGTCACCGACTGTTAAAGAGGGTTCAGAATTTTGTAGGAGATACAGTGCTTGTAAATCACTTAGTATTCTGAAATTGGGAATCTGAGAAATTTTGATAATGGGTGGGTGTTGCTTGGTAATATATTGAAAAACTTGGGAAATCGATACCTGATCCGGCTGCAAAACTAATTCTTCATACTGGGTTACTGGGGGAGAGGGGGGAGTCTGAATGCTTAAGGTGACATCATAGCGAAAATGAATGAGTTCATTGGGAGAACGTCCTCGTTTTAGGGTTGTATTAACCCGGGTAATCTCTGAAAAGTGTTCTGGGAGTGCGTGAAAGAAATGGGGATGAACTAACAGTTCTCGTTCCTGTTTAATATGTTCTTGAATGCGTTTTTGCAGGATATCAATAGTTACAGTGTCGGGGGTTTGTGCGAGTTGAACGGAGGTGTGAAAGGTTTCGAGTAAAGCGAGGTGACGAACATCACCAATGAAAATCCGTCCCCCAGGTTTAATTAGGGGAATGGCTTTTTTTATGACCTGAATTAAATACTCTACATTGGGGAAGTATTGAATCACTGAATTGAGGATAAGGGTATCAAAAGAAGCGGGGGTAAAATCATCTAATTCATGGGCCATTTTTTTGTAGACTTCTACTCCAGACCATTGCTCAGGATTGAGTTGACACTGGGTTTGAATATGCTCAATGGCTTGTTCAGAAATATCTAGCCCGGTATAGTGTTGAGAATGGGGAGCAATCCGGAAGAGTAATAGACCTTTGCCGCAACCAATTTCTAGAACTTGTTGGGGTTGGAAGGCTAGGATTTGTTCGACGGTGTAGTTAACCCATTCTTCAACTTCTGCTTGTGGCATGGGTTGATGGGTATAACTATCATTCCAACCACTGCTATCAAATAAGGGGTTTTCGGTTTGGGTGTTGTAGGTGTTGCTCCACAGGTTTTCCCACTGTTGAATTTGTTGGGTTTCAGGGTGGGTGGTGGGGGGATGAGGGACAACGTAGGCGATGAGACGTTTGGCTCCGGAGGGGTCTTCTTTGGGGACTACGGCGACATTTTCAACGGCTGGATGTTGACTGATGGCGGATTCAATGCTGCCGAGTTCGATGCGGTGGCCGCGGATTTTTACTTGATGGTCAATGCGACCGATAAAGTCTAGGCTACCATCGGGGAGGAAACGAGCGAGATCCCCGGTTTTGTAGAGTTTTTCGTGAGGGTTTAAGGGGTCTGGGATAAAGCGTTCTGCGTTGAGTTCAGGACGGTTGAGATACCCTCTGGCTACTCCGTCTCCTCCGATGTAGAGTTCTCCGGGGGTGCCGATGGGAACGGGTTGTAAGGGGTCGCTTTGGCGGTTGGCAGGTTCGCTAAAGATGTAGAGTTGGGTGTTGGCGAGGGGATAACCGATGGGGAGGGAGGTGTGATGGGGGAGGATTTGCTGGGTGGTTGACCAGACGGTGGTTTCTGTGGGGCCGTACATTTGCCAGAGGGATTGACCTTTGGTGAGGAGTTGGTCGGCGAGCGATCGCGTCATAGTCTCTCCTCCGCACAACATTTTTAAGTTGGGTTGACCGGACCAGCCGGAATGTAGCAACATATGCCATGTGGAGGGGGTGGCCTGCATGACGGTGACACCAGATTCTCGTAGGACTTGCTGGAGTGAGTAGGGGTCAATGGCGACCTCCCGACCAACTAAGGCAATTTGAGCGCCGCAGATTAGGGGAAGATAGAGTTCTGGGACGGACATATCAAAGGAGATGGTGGTCAGTCCTAAAAACACATCGTCTGAGGTCAGGCCGGGTTTATCCTGCATGGCACAGAGGAGATTGACGACTCCCCGATGTTCAATCTGTACGCCTTTGGGTTGTCCGGTGGAGCCGGAGGTGTAGATAATATAGGCAAGGTTGCGGGGGGTGACGGCGCTGGGGGGAGCTTCTGAGGGTGCGGTGGCGATTTGTGACCAGTCTTGATCCAGACAGAGGGGGTGGACGGTGGGATGGGTGAATTTTGTGCTTAAGGTTTGTTGGGTGACGATGATGGAGAGTTGAGCGTCTTTGACCATAAAGTTGAGATGCTCTTGAGGATAGGAGGGGTCTAGGGGAACGTAAGCGGCTCCCGCTTTGAGGATACCTAGGAGTCCGATAAACATTTCTAGGGACCGTTCGATGCAGATTCCCACTCGGCTTTCTGTACTAATTCCTAGATGTTGGAGGGTATGAGCGAGTTGGTTGGCACGCTGATCTAATTCTTGATAGGTGAGGGATTGTTTTTTAAAAACGATAGCTACTTTTTGGGGGGTTTTTTTTACCTGTTGCTCAATGAGGTGATGAATACAGTAGTTTTGGGGATATTCGGTTTTAGTTTGATTCCATTCTCCGGTGACTTTTTCCCAGTCTTGAGGAGGAATTAAGGATAGTTCAAGAGGACGGTGGGTTGGGGAGGTCATAGAGTTTTTCATGAAAAAATGGGGGGTGAAGCCAATGATTATTAAGGACTGTACTCTGTAAATGCACGGGTTAGAATTGCTTTTTAGCTTGTATCTCGTCATTAAATTCCGAGATGGGAGAACGAGCCGGATAAGGTTTATTTATCAATTATTGTTTTTAATCTTAGGCCTTGATTGTGAAAAAAGCGTGACAAACATTGATGAATATTGATGTACTTTCTATAAAGTGGCATCCTCTTTGAGTAAAGCTTGGGTAAAGTTTTAATTCAAGGGATAAGTCTTTGGGGGAATTTACGGAAAAACGGTCATAAGATTTTCACAAAATGTTTGTAGTTTAGAAAAATGTTACGAGTGTAGATTCTCTAAAAATCAAGAGATGATCTAAGGATTTCTATTGCTTTTTGGACGGGAAGGTGGCACAAGTAACGGTTGACGGCATCACCCTTTTGACTGGCTTGCTATGATATGTAACCCACTCTATCCTCAATGGAATTCTGAACGGATCGATACTCAGATGATGGGTTTTGAACCGACGACTATAGATTCTGTGCCTCTTTTGCGATCGCTATCTTCATGGCAATCTAGGTCTAGTGGCGATCGCCTATTATTGTATTCAGTCGCTCAACATACCTCAGAGCCTGAATCGGATAGGATCTCTGTTAGGATGGAACAACAACTGGTGAAACAAACGGTGGTAACATGGCAGGAAGATTGGGCAAGTTTTTGGAGTGACCCAGCGACTACGTTGCACTCGTTTCAAGAAATCTTCAACAGTATGGAAGATGGGGTTATTCTGTTTAACCCTGCACAAAATGCCCTATTAGTCAACCAAGCAGCGACGGCTTTATTGGGGCCAGACCTTGAGTGTTTATCTGACCCGTCTTCTTGGGGTGCTACGATTTTAACCGAGGTGGATTGTGACCCCATCACCTATGGCATGAATTTCCTCTTAGTGCGTTTTTTCCGGGGTCAGGAGTTTGAGGGGGAGGAGATTGAGGTTGAATCGGGTATTCAGGGAAAAAGGGTCTGGTTACGGTTGAATAGTCGGATTTTCCGTGATGCGGCAGGTCATCTACAAGGGGGTGTGATGATTTGTCGGGATATTAGCCACTATAAGGAGGTGGAAGAGCGGTTAATTCATGATGCTTACCATGATAAGCTGACGGGTCTGGGGAATCGTCAGTTGTTATTGGAGCATTTAAACCGTGCGATCGCCTACCATAAACAAGACCAAGAATATCATTTTGCGGTGTTGTGCTTAGATATAGACCGCTTCAAGGTGATTAATGATAGTTTAGGTCATGTTGTAGGCGATCGCCTCCTCAGAGCCATGACAAGACGCTTAGAAGCTTGTTTACGGGAGGATGATGTCATTGTGCGTTTAGGGGGAGATGAATTTGCCATCCTGTTGGAAAATATCCAAGAAGTCACCTGTGCAATGCAGGTAGCACAACGCATTCATCAAACCTTAACCCATCCTTTCTGCTTGGAAGAGCAAGAAATTTTTACCGATGTTAGTATTGGCATTGCGGTGAACAATACCCATTATAGTTATGCGGAAGAAATGGTGCGGGATGCCGATATTGCCTTAGTTCATGCTAAAAAATTAGGACTTTCCACCTATCAGGTTTTTGAACCGAAAATGCACAGCCATACGGTGGAACTGTTACAGATTGAAAATGACTTACGCCGAGCGGTAGAAAATAAAGACCTGCGGGTTTATTACCAACCTATTATTAATCTCAGTAATCGAGAAATTACTGGTTTTGAAACCCTCGTGCGATGGCAACATCAAACTCGGGGGTTTATCAATCCTGATGATTTTATCCCCTTGGCGGAGGAAACGGGCTTAATTATTCCTTTAGGACGTTTTGTTCTGCAAAATGCTTGTGAAAAAATGCAGCAATGGCGTTCTGCTTATACTGAAGCGAAGGACTGGGTAATTCATGTTAATGTTTCCGGGAAACAACTGTGCCAGTCTAATTTTGTTGCAGAATTACAAGCTATTTTAAAGCAGACGGAAATGTTGCCGCAAAATCTGAAATTAGAAGTAACAGAAAGTGTTTTTTTAAATCAAGTCCCAAGGGTGATGGAAATTCTCCATGAATTGCAGTTTCTTGGGATTCAGTTAGCCTTAGATGATTTCGGCACGGGTTATTCTTCCCTGAGTTATTTACATAAATTACCTTTTAAGACCTTAAAAATTGACCGTTCTTTTATCCAAGATTTAGAGATTAATAATGACAAGCTTGGAATCCTGCGCGCTATTGTTTCCCTAGCTACACATTTGGGAATGGATGTAGTAGCAGAGGGGATTGAAACTCCGCACCAAATGGCTCAACTTAAAGCTCTGAAGTGTGAATATGGTCAAGGGTATTTATTCTCTAAACCTTTGGACAGTGAACTGATGGAGGCTTGGTTTCAAGCGGAGTGCTTAAGTCAAGAAGAGCAGAAAGCTTGTAATCTTCGGACTGAAGTAGCTGAACAGGTTGCTCAGGAAGAATTAATGTTTAAAATTGAAACTTTAGCCCAAGAACTAGAAAAAATTAAACGAGAAAAAGAGGATTTAGAAATTTTATTGGAAACGACTGCTCAACACGCAGATCTATTTGAGTTAGAACTAAATCGAGAAATTTTACTCCATGAAAAAAGCAAAAAATCCTTACAAGAAAAAAATGAGTTATTAAAAGAACTTTGCCTTTTAGATCCCTTAACCCAAGTGGCAAACCGTCGGCATTTTGAACAATATATTCAAGATGTTTGGGCGCAACTACTGGCGGAACAGAATCCGATTTCTTTCATTTTATTAGATGTTGATTATTTTAAACGCTTTAATGATTACTATGGGCATCAAGTGGGTGATGATTGTTTATTGAAAGTAGCCCAAGCGATTAGTCAACCGATGCGCAATACAACGGATTTAGTGTCCCGTTATGGGGGGGAAGAATTTGCGATTATCCTACCCCATTGTGGCCCGGAGGGAGCGCTCCGGGTGGCTGAAAGGATTCGTCAGGAGTTAAAACAACTCAATATTCCCCACACGGAATCATTGGTGAGCGATCGCCTTACCGTAAGTCTAGGCATTGTTAGCACTACTCCCTCGCCGGATTCTAGCATTCAAAAGCTCATTGAGTCCGCCGATCAAGCCCTCTACTCGGCTAAACTCCAAGGACGCGATCGCTACATTCTCTTTTCCCAGTGATTAACCTCGGTTTCTGATGCCGAATTCCCCCCTACAATAGAGGAATGATAGTTGCATCTATCCCATTGCATTACTAGATTGCTGAGGAGTGATAGTGAACCGAAATCTAAACCGATCTGCCTATGCCTTACTGGGCTTAACTCCTTTTCTCTGGACTCTCGGAGAATTACCCAGTTGGGGAACCACTCAACCCGAAACCCCCCTATCCTTACCGGATTTTCCCAGCTTACCATCAGAGAATCCCCTACCTACGGCTTCCGTCACCCTCCCCACCCCCGTAGCCCAGTGGATTAAAACTGATGTAGATATTCCTCCTTCCGCCCTCGAAGTAGAGTCTCGCGATGCCCTCCCCCCCTCAGTGGCACAACTCCCCGAAACGTTGCCCCCGGAAAACTTGCCCCCAAATCTCTTAGAGAAAAAAGCGGAAACCGGACTAGAATTAGACTCCCCCACACTGGATGAAACCCTCCCCACAGCGCCCGAGGTTGCCGAGAAAATCCAGAAAACCATCAGCCTCTCTCACCCCCTTGAGGAGTCCTTAGACGAGTTGGAAACTGAAGCCACCGTAGAAGAGGTGCAGACCGATTTTGAACCCCTAGATGAGCTAGAAACGGTCACTGAGCTAACCGATTCTAATGGGGTGCATACCTCCGCCGCCCTCTTGCAACCGACCACCCCGGAACAGGTGAGAACACCCTCCCCGGCGGACTCATCTCCTGAATCTCAAGAAATCGCCCAACGGATGATTCTCCCGGGTCGGGGTGTCAATACGACTTGGAACTATGTCGCTGGGGGGGTTAACGTTGGACTGGGAGGAGGCACAGACTTAGGGACTTCTTCCTTTGCGGTTTACAGTAAAATTGCTTTACCCGGTACTCTTTCTGTCCGTCCGGGGGTGTTATTAGGGGATAGTGCCACGTTGTTACTCCCTGTCACCTATGATCTGCGCATTCCTTCCCCGGATCCCTTTCTCCCTTCCACCATTTTTCCCTATTTCGGCGGTGGGTTAGCCTATACCACTCGCAACGCGGAGGGGAATAGTATTGGACCGTTGCTCTCTGGGGGGGTTGATGTCCGACTGACGGATAAGCTAGTGGTCAATGGGGGGATCAATGTGGGGTATTTGGAAAAACAAGTTCAAGTGGGTTTAATCCTAGGAATTGGTTATATTTTCCTAGATTAAGTCGGGTCAAGAACCCCCACCTGTTTCAAGGTGGGGTTGACAACTATTGCTTAAACCGTTGATGTAGCAAGATTCCGATGAAAATGGAGAATAGGGAACTCGAATCCCTGACCTCTGCGGTGCGATCGCAGCGCTCTACCAACTGAGCTAATTCCCCTTACAAATCCCTATTATAGCACCAGCTAGGGGGTTGGGTTAACTTGACCGAAAATAATGGGATACAAGCCCCGTCCTTCAGGACGGCTTTTTATTACCCATTTTTCAATTCCATGTTATTATAATATTTGATATCCATTAACTCAGTATCATCCGTGTTTGTCTACGAGTTTAAGGTCTACCCTAAACCACAACAAATAACCGCCATTAATGAAGCAATTAGG
>NZ_JAIHOM010000219.1 GCF_026130165.1 Spirulina subsalsa FACHB-351
CTCGTAGACAAACACGGATGATACTGAGTTAATGGATATCAAATATTATAATAACATGGAATTGAAAAATGGGTAATAAAAAGCCGTCCTGAAGGACGGGGCTTGTATCCCATTATTTTCGGTCAATCCTAGATGCGGGTTGGGGTGGATTCATGACGATTGTGGAGGCAGTAGCGGTAAAACGCGGTCTTCACGTGGTCAAGGTTTCCGCCCAGGGAACCTCTCAGGATTGTTCAGGCTGCGGTGGGAAAGTATTGAAAACCTTGTCGGTCAGAACTCATCAATGCCCCCATTGTGGCCTGGAAATGGACAGGGATGAGAATGCGGCGATCAACATTCTCAATCGGGCGTTACGCGAGGTGGGGATCATCTTGCCTGCCTGTAGAGGCTTCGACGTTGGTCGGCCGATGAAGCAGGAAGCTCAAGCCATGGAGGGAGTTCAACTCTCTTGGTTGGCTTGAGAAGCCCCCGTTATACCCCTAGGGTTAGCGGAGGAGAACTTCACGACGCAGGCTTAAACGTGATTATGAACGCCTGCATCAAAATCGAGTACCAACGCCTCCAAATTCGCCGCTAATCGACCCCCCCACACCACCCCCCAAGCCCAGATAGGAGTCACATCTCTGATAGGCTAGAGAAATATCTTAACCACTGGTCAGTAACAGGTATGAAAACCATTGCGATTTATCACCACAAAGGGGGAGTCGGGAAAACAACCGTAGCCGTTAACCTAGCTGCCGTCTTACGCAAACGGGGAAAACGGATTTTATTGGTAGACATCGATGCACAAGCTAACAGCACCTTCGCCACAGGACTCATTAAATTTGAATTTGAGCAGGAGGATGATCTCAAAACCTGCAATGTTTACCACCTCCTAGAAAATACCCATCTCATCTTTGTTGAAAATGTGGTGAAACCTTCCAATTGTTTTAACCAGCCGGAAATTGATGTCGTTCCCTCTCATATCACCCTCATTTCCCAACAACCGAATTTAACCCGTTTTGCCAGTACCGCTATCCGTTTAGCCAGAAAACTGGACAAAGTGACAGAACAATACGATTTTGTTATTATTGATACACCCCCCTCTTTAGATTTATACGCTCAAGCCTCCCTCACCGCCGCCGATTATCTGATTATTCCCTCAGACTTAAAACCTTTTTCCAATCAAGGGCTATCCAGCGTCGGAGAATTTGTTAACACAATCATTAATGAAAATCGCGAAGGCTTAGGGAAAGAACCGTTAAACATTTTAGGGGTTTTACCCTCTAAAATTTCTCCCAATCCTATGTATTTAAAACACACTTTCCCTAAACATCAACTGGCGATTACAGAAGTCTATAACTTTCCCCTAATGGAAACAGTAATCTTAGAAAGAACAGCCCTTTCTAAATGTATTAACCAAACGATTTTGATGGGAGACTTAGAAATACCTGCACCCCAATCCATCCTAGATTATGCCCTGAAAGCCCCTCAAGAAGCCAAAGCCTCCGCCTTGGAGTTTGAACAGTTAGCCGATGAAGTATTGAGCAAAATTGAAGTGTAAGGAGATGAAAAAATGGTCATTTTTTTAATGATTGACATTGAGAACATTATATGCAATAGCCCCCGTTCTGATTTTAGTGAGTCACAATTAGAAAAGCTGGCAGATTATATTCTCAAAGTTGAGGGACTTTTACAACCTGTTATTGTGAAAAAAGCTGGGTTTGAGAGTTATGAATTAATTGCCGGAGAACTAGCTTATCATGCCGCGATGCGGGCGAAAGAAAAGAATCCTCATCAAGGGGAAATGGTCAACGCTTTTGTGATTCAGGAAGCACAACAGAGTTATGTTATAGAACAGTTGGCAGCTTTCTTTGAAGCCCTGAGTCCTCATATTTCACAGGGAGTTGAAGCCCCAGAAACACCTGGGATTGTCCCAGCACAGGATGACCAGCGCCTGTTCAATTTAGAACAACGCTTAGAGCAACAAGGTCAAGAAATTCGGGCTGAATTTAACAGTTTATTTCAACAGTTAGCTGAGAGGATTAATCTGTTAGAAACGACACCTCCTCCTGAACCCTCCGCCGAAACTTCTGGCCCGGTGATGGGATTATTAGATTCGCTGAATGTGTTAGATGGGAAGTCATTACGCTCTGAATTAGAACGGCGAAATATTCCCCGTGCCAGTATTTTAGCCAATGCGATTATTACAGCGCGGGACAAACAACCCCAGCAGGTTTTTCGCGGGTATGGTGATGTAGTTGCCTCGGTGAAAGGGTTGGGGGATAAAACTTTAATTAAGATGATTGATGCTTTTGCTATGAGTTGAGGGGTATTGGTAAAAATTCAAGGAGGGTGCGTCAGCATTACATCAATTCCTGTGTTCCCTACGTTATCAGTGAATAGTCATCAGTAAGATGTGGGAATTGAGAATTAATAATAATGATTCCCCATTCCCCATTCCCCATTCCCTATTCCCCATTCCCTATTCCCCATTCCCTATTCCCTATTCCCTATTCCCCATTCCCTATTCCCTATTCCCCATTCCCTATTGACCTGCCCATGAAACCTCTCACCCTTGGCATTAGTGGTGCCAGTGGCCTAATTTATGCCGTCCGAACTATTAAATACCTTCTCACGGCAGACTATACCCTAGATATTGTGGCATCTAAAGCGGCCTATATGGTCTGGCAAGGGGAACATAATATCCGAATGCCCCCAGACCCCGATGAACAAGCGATTTTTTGGCGAGAACAAGCCGGGAATCCCAGTCAGGGAGTGTTACGCTGTCATCGTTGGGGAGATGTGGGGGCTACTATTGCCAGTGGGTCTTTTCCTAGCTTGGGAATGCTGGTGATTCCCTGTAGTATGAGTACCGTGGCTAAAATTGCCCAAGGGTTAAGTTCTGATTTACTGGAACGGGCGGCGGATGTACAGTTAAAAGAAGGGCGGAAACTGGTTCTCGTCCCTCGGGAAACGCCGTTGAGTGTGATTCATCTACGCAACCTCACCACCTTGGCTGAAGCAGGAGTGCGCATTGTGCCAGCGATTCCCGCTTGGTATCATCATCCCGAAACCATTGAGGATTTAGTGGATTTTGTGATAGCCCGAGCGTTAGATCAGTTCGAGATTGATTGTGTTCCCCTCAAGCGTTGGCAGGGGGGCAAGACCAAAGGAAACGGGGAGGAATGATGCAGATTTTTGTTCTCTTGTTACTGGTTTTGGCGTTAACGTTGCTGGTGGCTCAAAATTGGGTGCCGCTGTTGCCTTTGGTGCTGTTTGGAGCTACGACAGTCTCGCTCCCGGTGGCCATTTGGTTGGTGTTGGCGATCGCATCCGGAATTTTGACGAGCATCCTCCTACAAATTCTCAACTATCGCCCCGTTTCCGGTTCTTCTCGACCCCGTACCCCCCCCCAACCTGCTCCCCGGTATCGAGAGTCAGAAAACCCCTCAGAAGGGGCAAAAACCCGTCTTCAGGATAGCAATGGCTGGGACAGACCCCTCTCGGAAGACTGGGACGCACCGGGAGAGGAAGAGTGGGATATTGAAGAACCTCCCCGTGAACGCACTATTCCCCGTCCTCGACCCCGTGAGGACTATCGGGATTCTCCCCGCAGTTATGAAGTCCCTCAGCCTCCCCCCCAAACTCAAAAAGAGGGAACCGTTTACCGTCAACAATATGGGGAGAGAACCCCTCAACCCACTCCCGAAGAATCCGCCCGCCAAACTGATAATATTTACGAGGCAGATTATCGGGTGATTACGCCACCCTTTCGCCCTGACTCTTCACCGGAAGAGGAGGAGGATTGGGTTTAGTGAGGGTTTGCAGATAACTCGGGGAGCGAGGGAGAGGGGGAGCGGGGGAGCAGGGAAGAGGGGGAGCAGGGGAG
>NZ_JAIHOM010000034.1 GCF_026130165.1 Spirulina subsalsa FACHB-351
TATGTGCCAAAAAATTAGCTATGTACACTGGTTTAAAGAGCTAGTCCCACCTGGTTAAATTTACCTCTTGACAGGGTTACTATGTCCATTTTTACCTAGTTCATAAGTACCGATTCAACACTTCTGGCATTATAGGTCATTTCAACATATTTAAATATAAATCCCCTCACATAGCCCTCAAATGTTTCAATACCTCATAGGCATTATAGGTCATTTCAACGAGGGTAAAAATTACCCTCCAGGATGTACTCGATGGTTCGGCATGTTTCAATACCTCATAGGCATTATAGGTCATTTCAACCGCCGGCCTCACTTCTTTGATGAGTTAAGCATGATGTTTCAATACCTCATAGGCATTATAGGTCATTTCAACCTGTTCTACTCGGCCGTGATGGCGGAATACGAAGGTTTCAATACCTCATAGGCATTATAGGTCATTTCAACGCAGAGATGGAATTGTGATAGACGCAAGACAGGCTGTTTCAATACCTCATAGGCATTATAGGTCATTTCAACCCGCTACTTGCCTTAACTTGTAATATCGGTCTTTAGTTTCAATACCTCATAGGCATTATAGGTCATTTCAACTGCGGCAGCTTGAAAACCTTGTGCAGTAGGCTTTTCCCACCTAGTTTGCGCGACACCCACAAAAGAACTATAACACAGCCACCCAGAAAAGACAAGAAAAGGCTGAAACCCTTGTCCTGTAAGGTGCGCGACACCCTCCAAAGCCCAACACACAGCAAAACCAGAGCCAGCTTGAGTTCCAGCCATTTTCAAACTACCCGTCTAAAAAACACCTACCCC
Organism: Spirulina subsalsa FACHB-351; assembly: GCF_026130165.1. GTDB lineage: Bacteria > Cyanobacteriota > Cyanobacteriia > Cyanobacteriales > Spirulinaceae > Spirulina_A > Spirulina_A subsalsa_A. Next base: position 808 of record NZ_JAIHOM010000034.1, read on the forward strand.
GTCGCGCAAAATCTAATCCGCCTCTCCCCCCACAACTACCTGATTAATGCGGAGACTTGGGCCACCACAGCCCACCGCTAAACCACTTTGTCCCCCCTTGCCACATCCCCCCGACTCATCCCAGTAGAAATCATCCCCAATGGCCTCAATATTCGCCAACGTCTTGAACACATTGCCCGCCAGCGTCACATCCCGCACCGGTTCCGCTAACTCCCCATTGCGAATCATCCAAGCTTCCCCAGCCGTAAACGTGAACATCTCCCCATTAGTCATCCCCCCTAACCAGTTTTTAGCATAAACCCCTTCCCGAATATCTGAATATAACTCTCTGACAGGGGTTTTTCCCCGTTCAATCCAAGTATTCGTCATGCGGACAATAGGGGGATAAAAATAATTGATACAGCGTGCGTTACCCGTGGGTTTTTCCCCTAACTTACCAGCCGTTTCCCGAGAATGTAAGCGCCCCACTAACACCCCATCCCGGATTAACTGAGTCGTGGTGGCCCGGGTGCCTTCGTCGTCGTAGAAATAACTGCCCCGGTGTCCGGGAGGGGCTGCCCCGTCATAGATTTGTAAATCAGGGGGGCCAAAGCGCTTACCCATAGTCATCACTTCCAACAAATCCGGGTTTTCATAGGCCATATCAGCCTCAGAGAGGTGTCCAAAGGCCTCATGAACGAACAAACCCGTCAGAATGGGGTCGATCACGACCGGGTAGACTTTGCCCCGTACAGAGGGCAGAGAGAGGGCAGAGACAGCCCGTTGTGCTGCCCCTTGTACTTGGTTTTCTAGGTTCAGTAGGTCTTCGTAACCATTGCGGGAGCCGGTGGTTTCTCGTCCTGTTTGTACAGTGTCTCCCTGTCGGGCTGTGGCGGAAAAGCGCATTTCCATGTCTGCCCAAGATTGCTCAATCAGAGTGCCTTCGGAGGTAGCGAGGAGAATGGTTTGAGTGCTGTCATTGTAGCGGACTGAAGTGGTGGTGATTTGGGGGTTGTAGTGGCGGAGGAGGTTGTTGTAGCGATCGCACAATTGTTTTTTCTCACTCAAGGGAACATGACGCGGATCCGTTCCCATCAAAGGCAGTGTACAGTTAATTTGCACCGGGTCAATCGGCGCTAATAGGGTTTCCTCTTCCCCCACCAAACGAGCCGCACTAATAGCTTCCGAGACACGCTCATCTAGGCTAGAAATTTGATTAAAACTCGCAAAACCCCAGCCCCCCTTATAACAAGCCCGCACCTGCCCCCCCAAGGATACCCCTTCCGTTAACGTTTCCAGAGTTTCACCCCGTAATAAAATCTCCGTGCCTTGAGAGGATTCTAGGCGAATGGCGAGAAAGTCTACAGTGTGTCGATAGCGAGCAATTAAATCCGTCAATAGCTCTTTCTGGTCGCTGAGTAGGTGGGACATGGTGAATTCAAAACCACAACAGGGCAACATTATCCCCTATTCCTCTAGGATACTGGAAGGAAAAGCCAAAAAACATTACAATGTTCGACTGACTCAACAACCTTCTGGGGAAGAAACTCAGCCCATTGCAGTTGGTGTTGACCCTGGACAACTGTATTCCGGTGTTGGGGTGCAATCCCCCAAAGCCACCCTAGTTCAGCTTTTAGCCAGAGCAAATGGACTGGTGGTGAGCCGACAATCTATTGCTTGCTTCGGGGGCATCGAACCCCACTCAGCAAGCGCTCCTATCCCTCCGCACCCACAAGGGGATGCGGTTTCTCGGAGAAATTCATGAATAAACGTCTATTTCGTCAACTTCACCGTACCCTAGCCCCGATTATTATTTTGCCCTTTTTAGTCACCGCCCTAACTGGGATTAGTTACCGCTTAGGGAAAAGCTGGTTTGGTTTATCTCGGGACCAAGTGCATTGGTTAATGACGGTTCATGAAGGAGAATATCTCGGCCCTTTTTTAGAACCCATTTATGTACTGCTCAATGGTTTAGGTCTGTTGTTTATGATTGGCACCGGAACCTATATGGTAATTCAGAGTTGGCAACCTCAGCGTTGGTTTCGTCCTCGGGAAAAGCAGGAGGAAGGAAAGGACTGATTGATTGAAGCTCAACAGTTTTTTCAAGCTTTGTTCAGGTATTTGCCCAACAGGAATATACTCTTGACCTCCCACGACTGCCGTGGGTTTGATGGCTCACCAAACCCCTCAGACAATGCACAGCCTTGTCCGAACCTAATTTCTCATGGCGTAAGCTAAAAAGATTTGGAGCAAACCTAGGGTAAGTTAAATCCCTGCTATAGAATAATCTGGACAAAAAACCCTATGCTTGATAATCACTATGCCTCGTCGCGAAGACCTACAAAAAATCCTAATCCTCGGTTCTGGCCCGATTGTCATTGGCCAAGCTTGTGAGTTTGACTACTCAGGGACACAAGCTTGTAAAGCCTTACGTCAGGAAGGATACGAGGTGGTGCTGGTGAACTCTAACCCAGCTTCCATTATGACGGACCCCGAGACGGCAGACCGCACTTATATTGAACCGTTGACTCCTGATATTGTGGAGCAGGTTTTAGCGAAAGAACGCCCGGATGCCTTATTACCGACAATGGGAGGACAAACGGCGTTAAACATAGCCGTGACTCTGGCGAAAACGGGGGTTTTGGAACGCTATGGGGTGGAGTTAATCGGCGCGAAGTTGGACGCGATTGAGAAAGCAGAAGATCGTCTGTTGTTTAAACAGGCCATGCAGAAAATTGGGGTGGGGGTTTGTCCTTCCGGGATTGCCTGTAATTTAAACGAAGCGCGGGAAATCGCCCAAGAAATCGGCTCTTATCCGTTAATTATTCGTCCGGCCTTTACCTTAGGGGGTACGGGGGGCGGTATCGCCTATAACCAAGAAGAGTATGAGGAAATGGCTCAGGCCGGGATGGATGCCTCTCCGATGAGTCAGATTCTCGTGGAGCGCTCTTTGTTGGGTTGGAAAGAGTATGAGCTAGAGGTGATGCGGGATTTGGCGGATAATGTAGTCATTATCTGTAGTATTGAGAACTTCGACCCGATGGGGGTGCATACGGGGGACTCCATTACAGTCGCTCCGGCACAAACTTTAACCGATAAGGAGTATCAACGCCTGCGGGATGCTTCGATTAAGATTATTCGGGAAATTGGGGTAGAAACTGGGGGGTCTAATATCCAGTTTGCCGTGAATCCGGTGGATGGGGATGTGATTGTGATTGAGATGAACCCCCGGGTGTCGCGGTCTTCGGCCTTGGCTTCTAAGGCGACGGGGTTCCCCATTGCTAAGTTTGCGGCTAAGTTGGCGGTGGGTTATACCTTGGATGAGATTAAAAACGATATCACCAAACAAACTCCGGCTTCTTTTGAACCGACGATTGATTATGTGGTGACGAAGATTCCCCGCTTTGCCTTTGAGAAATTCCCCGGTACAAAGCCTGTGTTAACGACTCAGATGAAGTCGGTGGGTGAGGCGATGGCCATTGGTCGGACATTTCAGGAGTCCTTCCAAAAAGCGTTACGGTCCCTGGAAACCGGGCGTTTTGGTTTTGGCTGCGATCGCACTGAAACCCTACCCACCCTCTCTCAAGTGCGTTCTACCCTGCGAACCCCTAACCCAGAGCGGGTTTTCGGCATCTACCACGCGATGAAGTTAGGGATGACGGTCGAAGAAATCTTTGAACTGACGGCCATTGACCCCTGGTTTTTGGATAAACTGTCTCAGTTGTTAGTGACCGAACGGTTTTTGAAACAAACCCCCCTGACTGAAATCACAGCAGACCAAATGTGGGGGGTCAAACAACAAGGATTTAGCGATCGCCAGATTGCCTTTGCCACCAAAACCAACGAGGATCAAGTCCGCCGCTACCGTAAAGAATTAGGCGTGATTCCCGTCTACAAAATGGTAGACACTTGCGCCGCAGAATTTGCCGCTAGCACCCCCTACTATTACTCCACCTACGAGCGTTCAGAGTCAGAAGTCGCCCCCTCCGACCGCGCCAAAGTGATGATTCTCGGCGGTGGCCCCAACCGCATTGGTCAGGGGATTGAATTTGACTACTGTTGCTGTCATGCCTCCTACGCCTTACGCGACACAGGCTTTGAGACAATTATGGTCAACTCCAACCCCGAAACCGTCTCCACCGACTACGACACCAGCGATCGCCTGTATTTTGAACCCCTAACCAAAGAAGATGTCTTAAACATCATCGAGGCCGAAAGTCCTCAAGGGATCATCGTCCAATTTGGCGGTCAAACCCCCCTCAAATTAGCTGTTCCCCTGCAAAAATTCCTCGAAACCTACAGTCCCACCCAAATCTGGGGAACCACTCCCGACTCCATCGACATCGCCGAAGACCGGGAGCGCTTTGAGAAAATCCTCCATGAATTAGACATCAAACAACCCCCCAACGGCATCGCCCGGAGTTATGAGGAAGCACTGGCGATCGCCAACCGCATCACCTACCCCGTCGTCGTGCGCCCCTCCTACGTTCTCGGCGGCCGAGCCATGGAAATTGTCTACTCCGACGAAGAACTAGAACGGTACATGACCTTTGCCGTCCAAGTCGAACCCGACCACCCCATCCTAATTGACAAATTCCTCGAAAACGCCGTAGAGGTTGATGTAGACTCCATCACCGACCACACCGGACAAGTCGTCATCGGCGGCATCATGGAACACATCGAACAAGCAGGCATCCACTCCGGCGACTCCGCTTGTTCCCTCCCCTACACCTCCCTCTCCCAAGCGTCGGTAGACACCATACGCACCTGGACCGTGCGCATTGCCCAAGCCCTCAAAGTCGTCGGCTTAATGAACATTCAATACGCCGTACAAGGGGATACCGTCTACATCCTAGAAGCCAATCCCCGCGCCTCTCGCACCGTTCCCTACGTCTCCAAAGCCACCGGAGTCCCCTTAGCCCGCATGGCCTCCCTCGTCATGTCCGGAAAAAGTTTAGCCGAACTCAACTTTACCGAAGAACCCAAACTGCGTCACGTTGCCGTTAAAGAGGCCGTCCTACCCTTTAATAAATTCCCCGGTGCTGACACCTTATTGGGGCCAGAAATGCGCTCCACCGGGGAAGTGATGGGCATTGACCAAACCTTTGGGAAAGCCTTCGCCAAAGCCGAAATCGCCGCCGGGGAAAAACTGCCCCTCTCCGGCACCGTCTTTGTCTCCACCAACGACCGAGATAAACCCCTTGTCGTCCCCATTGTCAAAGACTTTATCGAACTCGGCTTTAAAATCATTGCCACAGCCGGAACCTATCAAGTCTTGAAAGAACAGGGTGTTCCAGCCGAATTAGTCCTCAAACTCCATGAAGGTCGTCCTCACGTCTTGGATGCCATCAAAAACGAGCAAATCCAACTGATTATCAACACCCCATCTGGTCAAGAAGCACGGGAAGACGGTATCTTAATCCGTCGGACTTGTTTAGCCTACAAAATCCCCCTAATCACCACCTTAGCCGGGGCAAAAGCGACAGTTTCCGCTATTCGCATCCTGCAAACTGAACCGTTAGGGGTGAAAGCTTTACAGGATTATATTTACTAGAACGCTCGTTAACATCTCCCCGGGTTGAAACCCTAGGGCAACTTAAGAATCTCCCGTTGCAGGATAGCTTAACGGGAGATTCTCTTAATTGTTGGCTGATTTGGGCTGACGGAGAAACGCCTCTAGTGCTTTTAACACGGTGGCAGGTTCTTTGTTCTGCAAATTGTCTCCCCCCTGTCGAGAAAACACACTCCAACGAAAAGGGCATTTTTGGGCGGCCGACATCCAGAGGAGACGTTTAGCGCGGGTCATAGCGACGTAGAATAAACGGTATTCTTCCGCCTGTTTCAGTTGATTGGCCAGTTGCCAGGCCTCTTGAGGGTTAGGGAGGGGCGTGGGGTCGTGGGAGTCGGTGGTTTGGTCTAAGTGGCGATTATGGACAGCGACACGAACCTGAGCGCGGGCAATTTCGGGAAGGGTGAAGTCACCTAAAAACTGAGCAGAACGGGGAATCCAAGGGCTGCCCGGGAGAATGTCGTGATGGAGGAAGGGCAGAAAGACATAATCCCAGTCCAGACCTTTGGCTTTGTGCATGGTGATGATGGTGACTTGACCCGGTTTGATTTCTGGCTGCTCCTCCGGTTCTTCGTTAATGTTTTCAAAGTCCTCGGAGCTTACCATGTCTTGTAAAACGCTGATGATAGCTTTGAGGGAGCGATTCCTTGGGAAGGCCTCGCCAACGCCTTCCATTTGTCGCCACACCCGATCCGCCAGTTTCTGCACGGTGGCCAGTTCCCCACTTTGATAACCTAAAGTCATGCCGAAAAAGGAAATCAGTTGATAATATGGCAGTTCTAACCGAGCGTTGAGCATTTGGCAACAGGCTTTACGAGCGATTTGTACGGGCTTTTTTTGGGGCGGATCCAAGGGGGTGGGATAGAGAAATTGTTCCGGCGCTGTGGCGAGAGCGTTCAGGTCTTGGGTCGGGATGATCTCCCGTTTATCTAAGACTTCGAGGGCAGCTTTCAGGTTATCGGGGGAGTGGGGGCGATCCACAAATTGCAAGAGTTTCAGCATTTCGTTGGGGATCTCAGACTGTCGTCCCCCTGCTCCGACTTCATGAACCTTAATCTTGGTCACTTTTTCCCATTCTGCCAGTTGTTCCCCAATGAAGCGACCTTGACGATTTTCCCGCACTAAAATGGCGGCGCTGTGGTGGGGGTTTTCTGTCAGTAGTTGTTGGATACGCTGGCCAATTTGCTCCACTGTTTGATAGATGTCCTCGGGATAGTGGATTTCTACTCCTTGAGCGGTGGGGGGTGGGTTAGGTTGGGGATCGTGGGGATCAACGGGGCAGATATCTTGGTCGCGAAAGGGACGATTTTGGGCATCGTTGGGATTCCAAGTTTTATTAACCCAGTGCAGGACATAGTTAGCCGCTTTGAGGATGGGGGTACAACTCCGTCCGGCTTGATTCATGGTGGCTAGACGAGTTCCGTCCCGAGACGCTACGCGAGCGCACTGCTCACAAAAATGATTGAAATAAATGGGATCAGCCGGGGTAAAGGTGGAGTTAATGGCTTGATTAGGATCTCCCACCCGCACTATATTGGGATCTGGGCTACCTTCTACTGGAGTGGCCAGAATCTCTAAGAGTTCAGTTTGTAAGGGGGTGGAGTCTTGGGCTTCGTCTTCAAAAACGGCAAAAACTTGATCTTGCCAGATTGGCCGCGGTTTCGGGCTATCTAAAACCCGCCGGGCGGCCAGAATCATGTCATCATAATCAATAAAATTCCGACGCTCCATGAGTTGCTGGACTTTGGTATATAGACCCGCCGCTATTGTTAAGGTTTGATAGGGATCTTCCACCCCAGCGCTCACCTCCCGCAACTCCTCCGGCATGAAGCCGGAACTTTTCGCCTCTTGAATAACCGTCATGGCTAACTTGGGTAAAACTTCCGTGCGCAACACCGACTGACGGCGTAAACGTTCGGCTTCTTCTCCGTCAAATTCAGTCCCTTCTAACAGGGTTTGATAGAGGGCGGGATTTTCCCGAATCCACTGTTCCACTGCCTCTTTTACGAGATAGTGGTTTTGATTGGGGGAGATGAGGGTGAAGGTTTCTAAATCAATGCCCGAGGCTTCCGGATGACGGGAGGCAATACTAAAGGCTAATCCGTGTAAGGTATAGACTTGAAAGCCCAGTTGGGGCAGTCTGAGGGCTTGGAGATTCTTCTTAACTTTGCTTTTAATACTGGCGGCGGCGGTTCGGGTAAAGGTGACTAGAATCAACTGTTTGCGGCCATTGAGTTGATGACGAGCAATGGCGATCGCTGCCCCCACCGCCATACTGTGGGATTTGCCAGCCCCCGGCACCGCAGAAACCGCTAAACGCCCTCCTTGCCAATCGGCTAAACTGCGCTGTCCGGGGCGCAGGCCTTGGCGTAACTGGGTTAGGGTTTCCTCTTGCAAGCTAGAAACTAGCGTATCCATGACTTACCACCAACGTAATTCTAAATAACTGCGATCGCCTAATTTTTGCTCCTCCTCCGTCAACCAATCCACCACCTTATAAGTCCCAAACACCCGATCCCACCAATCCACCCCCAGACCAAAATTATGATGCCACATCCCATATTTATGATGGACATAATGAACAGGCATTTTCATCCAGAAACACTTGGTCGGGTTTTCATGTTGTAACTGGTGAGCATAGGCAGAAAACGCCGCATAAACTAGCCCCCCCAAAAACCAGCCAATGCCCGCCTCCCAAGACACCCAAAACAAGGCCAACATGGGGAGAAAACTGCCCTTCACATAATCCCGAAACTCCCACAGCACCCCCTGACCTTCATTGCGACGGTGATGATCTCGATGACGCTCTCCAATGCGGGCATTCACGTGCATCAGGCGATGAATCCAATATTCTACCAAACTGGCTAATACAAAGGAACCCACAAAACAAAGCACACCAACCATGATGATTCTGCACTCCTCGTTCAACGAAATACAATGTACTGCTTATTGTGCCATTGTTGTCGCCTCCTAGGTTGAAGACTCAAGCAGACGACACAACAGGAAAGCTTCATAAAAATTAAAGAAGTTTGGTATGATGCTAGCTCAAATAGCCATCAATTATTTTTTTAATGGAATCGACCTGAAACTCTAACCCCCCAGCCACGTCATTAGCCGAGAGTGTAGAGACAACAGACTCCCCCCGGAGTATCCCCTCCCTTATCCCAACTCGTACACACGGCCAACTGACTTCGATATACTAAACCACTAAATAATGTGAAGGAGTGAACGGTGCAAGTCGTCCAAAAATACACCCAGGGAATGTATGAACACGGTCTTTATCCTGACAAATACATCTGTCACCAAAAGCAGAATAATTTTGTCGAAATCGAAGATCCTAAAACAGGTAAGCGGCAAACAGTTTTAACATTTTGTACTAACGATGTACTCGGGTTAGTGCAGAACCCCCAAGTTCAACAGGCGGCGATTGATGCCATCCTCCAGTATGGAACCTCCAATAGTTCCTGTTCAGTTCTAAGTGGTCGCATTGACCTCCATCGTCAGCTAGAACAAGAGATTTCAGCATTTAAACATCTTCCCCATACGCAACTGTTCCTGAACGCTTGGATGGCGATGCAAGCCTTAATGGATGCCTTTTGTCATTTAGCCATTCCGGTTCCGGGGTTCCAACATACTCGGGAAACGTTAATTATGACAGATGTTTTGAATCATGGCTGTATTGTTTCTGCCGTGGTTAATGCCGATAATCGTTCCGGCAAGGTTTTCAGTTATAGTCCTCCGGTACGAGTGAAACCCTATCGTCACTGTGATGCAGACGACCTAGCCCGGAAACTGCGCCGTTATGCTAAAGCGGGCGATCGCATTTTAGTCGTCTCCGATGCTGTGTTCTCCATGGACGGCGACATTGCCCCCCTCCCCGACATGATTGAGGTTCTCTCTCAATATCCAGATAGTGTTTTAGTGATGGACGAAGCCCACGCCAGTGGCGCACTCGGGGCAAAAGGTGGCGGAATTTACGACCACTTCAGCATCTCCACCCAGTCCGTCATTGACCAAGGGATTAACCCCCTCATCATGACCACATTCTCCAAATTTGCCGCCTCCGCCGGGGCCGCCATCAGCACCCACGTCAAAGAATTAGTAGACCTCCTCGACGTTTCCCCCACCTCCATCGGCACCATTTCCCTCCCCGCACCCACCACCGCGGCCGCCCTAGAAAGTATCCGCCAAGTGCGCAGCCATCCCGAACTGGTGCAAAAACTCCAAGCCAACAACCGTTATTTACGCTCTCGTTTAATTGAACACGAGTTCAACGCCATTGGGGAAACCAACGTTATCCCGGTGATTTTACCCCCGGACTACGACCCCAAAGCTTTCGCCGACCATTTAATGGAAGTTCACGGGATTTGGGTATCTCCCATTTGGTACATCGCCAAACCTCGCCTACGCATCACTGCCAACGCCCTCCACACTCAGGAGGAAATGGATCAACTGGTGAGTGCCATGGTACAAACTCGCGCCGCCCTCTATTCTACCCCTGTCACAGCTACCATTAGCGCCTAAATCGATTAGGGAGGGGGGTTAGGTGGGATAGTCCTGACTCCATTCCCCCTCTCCCTATCTTGACCAGTTAAGCCTGAATGTCCTCTGGTCAAGGTCAGGGAATAGGGAATAGGGAGTAGGGAAAACGCTAACCGTAAGCTTTACCTATTCCCTAGCTGAACTGGTATGATTTTTGGGGCAAGGCCGATCAAGGTCAACCCTTGAATGAGCCAGCCCAATTGTTGTTAATCATGTCCTACTGCCTTGGAGTAACTTCATGGATTTAGCTCGGATTCCTGCTCAACCCAAACCCGGTTTAATTAATGTTTTAATTGAAATTCCCGCCGGGAGTAAGAATAAATACGAATTTGACAAAGACCTGAACGCCTTCGCCTTAGATCGAGTGCTTTACGCCTCCGTTCAATACCCCTACGACTACGGCTTTGTTCCCAATACCCTCGCCGATGATGGGGATCCCCTCGATGGCATGGTTATCATGGATCAACCCACCTTTCCGGGTTGTGTCATTGCCGCTCGTCCCATTGGAATGTTAGAAATGATTGATGGCGGCGATCGCGACGAAAAAATCCTCTGCGTCCCCGACAAAGACCCCCGCTATACCCAAATCACCTCCCTCGAACAAATTTCCCCCCACCGTCTGGATGAAATTGCCGAGTTTTTCCGGACTTATAAAAACCTAGAAAACAAAGTCACCGAGATTTTAGGCTGGAAAGGACTCAACGAAGTCGGTCCATTGATTGAAAAGTGCATCCAAGCGGGTAGCAAATAAACAATCTTAAGGTACAGTTAGCTTATGAGCTAGGACTCACTCTTGTGACCTAACTCACAAGCTAACCATCCGGGTCGCGCTAGTATTGGGAAGATCCCAGCTAGAAATTCCCGACTTACTCAAGGGTGCTAGTAAATTTAAAATAGAGAGCAAGGCTACCCCCTCCCTAGCGGTAACACGGGAGGAAAACCCGCCCCAACTCTGCTTACATTTTCCAGCAGAAACTTTTTCAGTCCCATTTTTCGGGTTCTCGTTGCGAGTTCTCCATGGGTCAAGGCCAAAATCAGGCGGGTCGAAAACCAACTCCTGGGTGAATATTTCACCCTTGAGCCGCTTTCTGACCTAAGATAGAAAAAGTTTCAGGAAAATCACAGGGAAAGCAAACAAGCGGATATACTTTAAAATAGCTGCTAACCCAAGGCTATTAAAGTGCCTATTTCCAGTGAACAATGCCACCCAATTCCCAGCCAGCAGCAACCAATGAGAAAATGCCAAACAGCCATGTCCAGGAGGAGAGCCTTGCTGTGAGCTTTGATGTTCAGTTTTGGGGCGTTAGAAATCAGATTGCGACTCCGGGCAAAGACACAGTGCGCTATGGTGGGAACACCTCCTGCGTGGAAATGCGCATTGGGGAGGCACGGCTGATCTTCGACGGAGGAACAGGTTTACGCGCATTAGGTAACAGTCTCCTCAGTCAGATGCCCGTAGAAGCTCATATGTTCTTCACCCATTGTCATTGGGATCGGATACAGGGTTTTCCCTTCTTTGTCCCGGCTTTTATCCCCATTAATCACTTCCACATTTATGGGGCTGAAGCGTCCAACGGGTCTACCTTTAAACAACGTCTCAGTGGACAAATGCTCGGCCCCAACTTCCCGGTTCCGATCCAAGTCATGCAGTCAAAGTTAGAATTTCATGATATTCATTGGCAGGATAAGTGTTTAGTTGGAGAAGATATCGTCATTGAAACCTACATTTTGAATCGCGAACATCGCTCCATCGGTTATCGAGTTATTAGTCAGGGCAAATGCGTGGTTTATGCCATGACTCCCGATTATTTCACTGAAAAACATCACTCCAACTGGTTAGATTTAATCCGCCAAGCCGATTTATTATTATTAGCTGCTCCTGAAAACATTCCTCAGTTTCACTCGCCACCGAAACCAGAAGAATTAAACAATCCAGTTGAAGGATTTTGGGAGAAAGGCATTAAAGTTGCTCAAGAATTGGGTGTAAAACAAGTGATCATGTCTCTACATCACCCCGAGCATAATGATGATTATTTAGATTTAATGGAAAGCAAGATGCAGCAAAGTTTTCCCAAGGCAACTTTTGCTAAAGAAGGAATGATTATTTCCCTGTCATAAGCTCTTGCCGAAATTATAGCGTTTCCAAATCATTGATCAACTCTGATCAACTCTCAGAAAAGTTTCTCATAATACTTCAAGCTCCTTGTAACCCTTGTATACTGTTCCCTGTTCCCTGCTCCCTTGTAGACTACAAAGGCCGGGCTTCTGCCCTAGGACAAGAAGAGGACAAGCTTAACTCGTTAGCCTTGCTCCCTTCTCGAAACCTCTGGGTTTTGCGAAGATCCTGTAACAATCTGTATCGTCTCTTGGTTTGTGGCGCACATTTTTCTACAATAAACCCATGATTTATGGTGACTTATCGCGCTCATGTCCAAAACCGTTGCTGATTACATGACCCCCAATCCTTTAACTGTCACCCCCCAAACCCCGTTAAAGGAAGCCATTCAACTGCTAGCAGAACGCCGAATTAGTGGTTTGCCTGTGGTAAATGAGGGAGGAGAATTGTTGGGGATTTTAGCTAATGCGGATTTGATGTGGCAAGAAACGGGGGCAGATCCCCCGCCTTATATTATGTTCCTCGATAGTGTGATTTTTCTGGAAAATCCCGCGAAATATGAGAAGGAACTGCACAAGGCGTTAGGGCAAACGGTGGAAGAGGTCATGAGTACCAAACCTATTACTGTGAAGCCGGATCAGCCGTTGCGAGAGGCGGCTAAACTGATGCACGAGAAGCACGTTCGCCGTTTGCCTGTGTTAGATGAAGAGGGGAAAGTGGTGGGAATTCTCACCCAAGGGGATGTTATTCGCGCTTTGGCGGCTGAATAATCAGGATATTGACTACTCCCAACGTTAAGCTCCTCTCGTCGCTATAACGGGGGATTCTTTCAAGATAAATTTTTTTGAGCAGAGTAAATTCATGACCATTACGCCGGAATCCGTACAAGCTTTATTAAATTCTGAAGATTATGGCGATCGCTTGAGTGGATTAAATAAACTGCGCCAACTCTCTCCAGACGTGGCTTTTGGTTTAATTAAACCCCTGATTACAGATAGTCACCCTCGGGTGCGCTACTCAGCCGTGAGTCAGATGGATTCCTTGGGGGGGCAGAATCTAGCCGAAACGCTGCCGTTGTTACGGGAACGCTTGCTCACGGATAAGGAATCCGATGTACGCGCTGCGGCGGCTGATGCGATCGCCGCCTTAAAACTAACAGAAGCCTTTGATGACTTGCTCACCGTTTATCAACAGTCAGAAGATGACTGGCTGATTCAATTTAGCATCATTGCCGCTTTAGGCGAAATGGGAGAACCTCGCAGTTTTCCCCTCCTTGAAGAAGCCCTAGCTTCCGATAATAACTTGTTACAAACCGCCGCCATAGGTTCATTGGGCGAATTAGGTGATCCCCGCGCCGTTGCCCTTCTTGCCCCCTTCGTCACTCATGGAGATTGGCAAATCCGCCACCGTTTAGTTCAAGCCTTAAGTCGTTTAGGCACCCCAGAAACTCACGCTTTATTAGCCCAGTTAGCCCAAGATGAGTTCCCCCAAATCGCCCAAGATGCTCAAGCTGCACTCAGTCAATGATTAGGGCTTGCTGAAAAAGTTCGGGAGCAGGGGAGAGGGGGAGCAGGGGAGCAGGGGGGCAGGGGAATTGATAATTGATAATTGACAATTATTACCTATTCCCTATTCCCCATTCCCTATTCCCTATTCCCTATTCCCTACCCTAAAACGCCAGACATACCCGAAAACCGACATCATATAAACTCGCTTGGGCGTTAAACTTCAAACGTGCGCCGGAACGACAGTGAATGGGGCCTTTATTCCAAGAACCGCCTCGCACCACTCGTTTATCCTCTTCGCCTCCGGTGGTGCGTGCTTGTCCATCACTGGGGGCTTCGTTGTAGTCAGGATGCCAGACATCGGCGCACCACTCCCGGACTAAACCGTGCATATCGTACAGTCCAAAGGCGTTGGCGACGCGATAATGACCGACAACGGTGGTTTCTCGGAGGTCTGCCCCTTGGGGACCTTTGCCGTATGCGCCATAACTGCATATTTTGCCGCCATAGTCCCAATCAATGCCGGAGTAGTTGGCGAGTTGGGTGGTTATGGTTTCGCCAAAACAAAAGGGGGTGGTGGTTCCGGCCCGGCAGGCGTATTCCCATTCGGCCTCGCTGGGTAAACGATAGTTGCGTCCGGTGTGTTGGGAGAGTCGCGCACAAAATTCCACGGCCTCCCACCAAGTAATCTGTTCTACGGGGCGATTCCGGCCTTCAAAACAAGCGGGATGGGTGACGAGGGGGCGTTCTACTTGGGGGAAGGTGGCCACGACTCGCCATTGTGCTTGGGTGATGGGGTATTTACTCAGGGCAAAGGGGGTTAATGTAACAGAATGTTGAGGACTTTGGAGGCGATTCCATCCGAGTTCGGTTTGGGGGGTTCCCATGAGAAAGGTTCCCGAGGGGATGGGGCTTAAAAGTAGGGAGACTTTGGCGTTTAAGGGTTCTACCCAATAGGTATGTTGTGGTGTGAGGCGATCGCAAATATTGCCAAAAGCATCCACTTGGACAATTTCAATCGCTTCGGTTTGTTCAGAAAATGAAGATTTGACTACTCCCACCGTTAAGCTCCTCTCGTCGCTATAACGGGGGATTCTTTGTTCACCGAGGCTACTTGCTTAGACAGGATTTCTCCTGAAAAAGTAGAGGTATCCTCTCCCAAAGCGTTTAGGCTATCTTGTAGCCAAGTTCCCGAATGCCCTGCGGTACTTAATCCCAGTTTTAAGATGTTGCGTGCGGCGTTTTCGTCTCTGTCTAACTGACACCCACAAGCACAAATATGGGTTCTTGTGGACAGGGATTTTTTAACTTTTTCCCCACAATTAGAACAGTTTTGGCTAGTCAATTGAGGGGGGACAGCAATAGTTATTTTGCCGTGTTTTTTCCCTAGATACTCCAGCCAAAGACGGAATTGATCCCAGGCAGCATCGTTAATTGATTTAGCTAGACAATGATTTTTCACTAAGTTCTTAATCCTTAAATCTTCATAGGCTATCACATCGTTAGAGTGAACTACGCATCTTGCTAACTTTACAGCAAAATCTTTACGCTGCCTACTTATTTTAAGATGAGCTTTAGCCAATCGCTGTCTAGCCTTCCTTCTGTTAGAAGAGCCTTTCTTTTTCCTAGATAGTTTTCTTTGCAGTTTTTTAAGTTTCTTTTCTCCTTTTCTTAAAAATCTAGGGTTATTAATTTTATGACCATTTTGATCTGCATAGAAATATTGTAAGCCAACATCCAAGCCTATTACACTATTAGCTGGTTCAGTATCTACTGGGATGTCAATCGATAAAATAAACTGACAATAGTAGCCGTCAGCACGACGAATCAACCTAACTCTTTTGATTGATTCAATCGGGTAAAAGTTTAAATCGTAAGTTCCAAGCAGCCTTAATCTACCGATCTGGTTTTTATCCGTAAAAGTGATGGCTTTTCTGGTGTTTAAGTCCAACTTCCATCCGGTAGTTTTATATTCTACAGAACGGCCATTTTTTTTGAACTTAGGAAAGCCTTTTTTCCCCGGGATTTTACGTTTACAATTGTCGTAAAAACGAGAGATAGCTGACCATGCTCTTTCCGCACTAGACTGTCTAGCTTGGGAGTTTAGCTTGTTAGCAAAGTCAAAGTTATGGGCTAGTACACGACAATACTTATTGAGGTCATACTTATTGACCTCTTGGTTATCCATCCAAAAGCGTAAGCACTTATTCTGGACAAACTGAGCCGTGCGTATTGCTTGGTTTATGGCTGTATATTGATGTTTTTTAGCCCTAACTTTAAACTCTAAGACTAACATTTTTGCTAACCTCACTAGCCTAAATATAGTTTAGCACACAGTTTTCTGCTTTGAGAAAAAAGTTGCGAAAATATGGATGCTACGCCTTGTTTATTGGTAGGGGTTTCATCCCATCGTTAACATTCGTGTAACTAAGTCAATTATCAATTCCCTTGTGGAGTCTAGCGTTAGGCTTTTTCAGCAGACCCTAGCATAAGCTGCAATAGGTTTTGAGTCACTTGGATTAACCCTAAGCGCCCTTGACTTAACTGGGGGGTGTGTTGTTGTACCTCTCCCCAAATCCGGCAGGAGCGATGAAACTCAAGAAAGGCTTCACTGAGGGCTAGTCCCAAGTTAGATGAGCCGCCAGAGGGGGGGTAGGTGATTGCATCCATGATCTGAATCTGGGTGGCAATGAGGTTAATCTCGGCTGGGTGTTGGAAGGGTAGCGGGGCAGAATTTACAGTCCAAGGCGGGGGCTGGGGGGCAAGCCATGTCCTGACTTGATCCGGTAAGGGGGGGGATAGCTGAATCAGTTGTTCACTCGCGCCAAGATGGAGTAGGGAGACACAACGGTTATAAGTATATTGAATGGGTATAATGTGAGATTTGTCAAGAGATTTTAAGCGGTAAAGTTTAGAAATTTGTAGCTTTTCGGGGCTGGGGGGAAGATGTAAACATTGGGTCAACCAGGAGGCGATCGCACTTGCTCGAACTTCCCACTCTAATCTCCCCATCTGTACCCGTTTAATGAGAAAATCAGTAGAATCAGGGAAATTACGCAGCAACTGTTGAGCAATTTCCTCGGATTGCTTTCCGTATTTTCCGCTAATTTTTAAGGCAAGTGCCGATTGATAACGCCATTTTCCGAGGACTTGAAGGCAAGGAATATCAGTAATATCCGCAAGAGCAGCTAAATCATTTTCCTCCCGTGATAACTTCAGCAGCACTTGGGTTAAATGCTGATTTAGCCTAAATTTGAAGGAATAGGAGCGATAAAGTGGATCTAATTCCCTAAGCTGACCAGTCACCCTGTTTTAACAACGTTTTAAAAAATACATTTGACCTAAGTATAAACTAGAAAAATGCCTGTTTCAATCCCACAAAGCCCTATGCAATCACTTCCCTCGGCCTCAGAAGTATCTCGTCCCTTCCTGACTTGGCAACGTATTTTAGATTGGGCCCAGTCTCACTATCGCGATCGCACCTTTAGCAAAGACGAACGGATTCCCGCCCGTCCCGGTTTGTTATACTTAGTGCAACGGGGGGCGGTGCGTCTGGTGGGGACGGCTCAAATTAGTGTCCCGTCTCGACGCAAATCAGCCAGCATCTCCACGGAACCCGAAGAGGCCTTTTTGGGCTTTGTGGGAGCGGGTCATCCCTTTGAAATTGTTGCTCAGTCGCCCTTTACCCTCCAAGCTTACGCCCACGTTGAACAAACCTCCGTAATTTGGATGTACTGGCACGACTTAGACAACTGGCCTCATTTTCGCCGAGAAATTCTCGACGCTTTCCGTTACCAACACCAGCGTAAACTGTTGTGGTTAAGTACCCTCGGACAACGGCGGACGATTGACCGTTTACTGGGCTTTTTGACCCTTTTAGTTGAAGAGTATGGAGAACCGAGGGACAATGGATATTGTCTCCCCTATCCCCTCACCCACGCTCAAATCGGTAGCGCCATCGGGTCTACTCGGGTCACAGTAACTCGTCTCATGGGTCGTTTACGGCAACAAAATCTAATCTCCATTGAGGAAGATAATTTGATTTGTTTACCCACCATGCAAACGCCTCAAGATCCCGACGCATAGCTTAAATCAATTACTAATCACTAATTATCAATTATCAATTCTCAATGAATACTTCCCATCCCCTAATTCCTGATTCCTGAATCATGAGTCTTAAAGCGGTTTTACTGGACTTCAACGGCACAATCATTAATGACGAACCCGTTCACGAAGAACTCATTAATGACCTTCTCTTGCAGGAAAACTTACGTCCTTCTCCCCATGACTTCCATGAAATTTGTTTAGGGAGAAGCGATCGCGTTTGTCTCAAAGAAATCCTAGCGCGTCGGGGTCGCGTTGTTTCAGAGGAGTACCTCGACCGTCTCATTGCCCGGAAATCTCAAGCCTATCAAGCCCGCATTGCCACCCTTGACCCCTTACCCATTTATCCAGAAGTTGAGGAATTTTTGCAGCAATTACAAAGGGAGGAATTAATCATTGGCCTAGTGACAGGAGCCCTGCGGAGTGAAGTGGACACGGTATTACAACGGGCTAGTTTAGCCCATTATTTTCAAGTCTTTGTAACAGGGGATGAAGTCACCACCAGTAAACCCGATCCCTATGGTTATCTCCTAGCAGTAGAGCGCTTAAATCGTCTCTTTCCTTACCTCAATATTACCGCCCAAAACTGTCTAGCCATTGAGGACAGTCCGGCCGGAATCACGGCCGCTAAACAGGCGAAAATGCAGGTTGTGGGAATTGCCCATACTTACCCGTTCCATATGTTACAACGCCAGACCAACTGGACAGTGGATCGTTTTTCCGAATTGGAATTAGAACGAGTTAAAGCCGTATTTGCCCCCGTCCCCAAGGGTGGCTAAATGGGCAATTGATCGGTAAGACTACTCGCGAAGACAACGCAATTGCGTCCTTTAAGTTTGGCTCTATAAAGTGATAGATCTGCCGCATCTATTAACTCTTCTATTGAACAGGTTAAAGGCGGTTGTATGCTAGCTCCCCCAATACTAACAGTGAGTTCAAAACGTTGCCAATCAAATTGATTAATTTTAAGTCTTAAAGAGTCAGCCAAGCATAAGGCGTGATGTTCGTTAGTATTCGGTAGAATCAAACAAAATCCGTCGCCACTATATCTCGAAGCTGGATAACAGAAACGACCGAAATTTTGTAAAATTTTTCCAATATGATACAACACATCATCCCCGCATGAAATCCCAAAATGATCATTAACTTTTTTAAAATTATCAATATTAATCATCAGTAAAGATAGAGGAAGACAAAATCTCTCAGCTAGGGAAATTTCGCGTGTTAAGCTACTAAAAAAGTACTGTCTATTTTCAAGCCCTGTCAGTACGTCTCGATAGGGTAATCCATACCGTTCAAGGTAATTATAAATTGGCTCTGGTTTATTTTGATTGATGTCTGTTATATCCACTACCAATTCAATAATCCCCATGACTTTCCCTTCTGAATTGTAGATAGGGGCAGCATATAATTTGGTAGAAAATTTTAGTAAGCTATCTTCTTCTTTAGTTGAAATTTTAGTTTCTATCTTGCCACTCATCAAACATTTTTGAGCAACACATTCAGGACAGGTGTTGGTTCTTTTTTTTAAAACTTCATAGCATTTTTTTCCGATAATATCTTCTCGCTTCTCGAACCCAAGTTTCTGAAGCCAAGGAGGTTTAACGTTAGCATTTCGGATATTAAGTTGGGAGTCTAGGATATGAACATGAGCAGGAATTAGGTTAAAAATGGCCTTTAATTTAGCTTTGGTTAACTCTAGCTCTTTTTGTAGTTCTTCGTAGGTAGGTTTCTGATTCATTGATTTTTCGGAATTAGTTTTAGCTTCTCTGATCTATATTTTATGTTTGTTAAAATCGATACACCATCATTAGTTAGATTTATTAACATCCTCCCACGCTGAATCGAAGATTACAGCCTGGGATTCCCAACTCAACCGCCCAACTTATCCAACCAGCTTTCACTGATTGAACAAAGGTTTAGATGTCCTTGGGCGTTAATTGGGCAGTGTCCCCCCCTACTCATTATTTCCAGTCCTCTGGCCAAAAAATTTAGAAATATTAGCAAAGCTTATTGCCCCAAGGGTTCAATCTGTTATATTGTCCCTAAGCAAACCCTCATGATGGCTATGGTGACATCCTCTCAACCTCCCTCAGAACCAACTTGGTGGACGATTATCCGTTTGTTGCGCTGGGATAAGCCCGCAGGACGATTGATTCTCTTGATTCCGGCGCTGTGGGCCGTCTTTTTAGCGGCTCATGGTTTGCCCCCCTGGCCCTTAGTGGGGGTAATTGTCCTAGGAACCCTCAGCACCAGTGCGTTAGGTTGTGTCGTGAATGACTTGTGGGATCGGGATATTGATCCCCAAGTAGAACGAACCAAAACCCGCCCCCTTGCCTCTCGGGCGCTATCTCTACAGGTGGGTTTTGCCATTAGTGCGATCGCCCTACTTTGTGCCGCAGGATTAGCCTTATACCTCAACCCCCTCAGCTTTGAACTTTGTCTGGCCTCTGTCCCCTTCA
Source organism: Spirulina subsalsa FACHB-351 (assembly GCF_026130165.1). Classification (GTDB taxonomy): domain Bacteria; phylum Cyanobacteriota; class Cyanobacteriia; order Cyanobacteriales; family Spirulinaceae; genus Spirulina_A; species Spirulina_A subsalsa_A. Next base: position 21,085 of record NZ_JAIHOM010000034.1, read on the forward strand.
TCCTCCTTTACCCCTCCGCCAAACGCTTTTTTCCCATCCCTCAATTCGTTCTCGCCCTCGCTTGGGGATTCGCCGTCTTGATCAGTTGGAGTGCCGTGACAGGGAACCTTTCCCTCCCCGCCGGGTTGCTCTGGGGAGCCGTGGTCAGTTGGACATTAGGCTTTGATACCGTCTACGCCATGAGCGATCGCGAAGATGACGCCAAAATTGGCATTAACTCCAGCGCCCTCTTCTTCGGTCAAGCCGCCCCCTTCGCCGTCGGAGTCTTTTTTGCCATCACTGCCGCCTTACTCGCCGATTTAGCCCTTGTAGAAGGCTTACATTGGACATTTTGGCTGGGGTGGAGTGCTGCTTTTCTGGGCTGGCTCTGGCAGTTTAACCAACTGCGACAACCCGCTCCTCCCCGTCCCCTCTATGGCCAAATTTTCCAGCAAAACGTAGGCTTAGGTTTTGTCCTGTTAGGGGGAATGATTGCCGGGTGTTTATTATGACCTACTCCCACACTAATCTGACGGTATAGTATCAGCTTCTCAGTTTTATTAATCCACTCATGCTCTCAAAAGAAACCCTCTTTGCCCTATCCCTATTTCCCTACCTCGGGTTTTTGTGGTTTATGACTCGTTCCGGCAAAACCCCCCGTCTAGCTTTAATTGGCTTTTATGTCCTTTTAATCTTCGTTGCTGTCACCATTCCAGCCGGAATTTATGCCCAAGTCGCCTATCAGGAAAACTTAGCCAATGTAGACTGGTTACATGGGGGCGCAGAAGCCTTTCTTACCCTCTCCAATATTTTAGTGGTGTTAGGTTTTCGTCAGGCGATTATTAACCACAAAAAGAACGTACCCGAGGAAAAACCCTAAAGGTTCTCCTCAGCTACTTGTAAGTTGGGTGAAGCGAAGCGCCCAACCCAACACTCCCATCAAAAGGTAAAGCTTCAACTCCCCAATCAGAAACCGGGTTTTTGTTCAGAAGTGGCAGGACAACAAGGGAATGCAAGAAACCCGGTTTCTAGGTGGCTAGTTGATATGTTTGACACATCGATATCCATGTGCTAGAATCCGCACTAATATTGCTGGAGCTAAGTGGGTAATTATTCCAATGCAACCCAAAAACCCACTCTTTCAAAAATGTCTCGATTATCTTGAATCACTGCCTCATATTGAGGCAATGGTTGAAGAAGAACCATATCTTTCTAGCGAAGCTCTAGCCGATGGAAAGCTAATCATTAAAACATCCAGCAAAAGTGTAAATTATGTCTGTGAGATTAAAACTGGACTGACAAATGATGTCATTGAACAAGTCACTAAATATTTTTATAATTTGGGTAAAAGGTTAAAGCATACCGAAAGACCATTATTGATCACTCGTGGATTGTCTAATGTAGTTTTAGAGCAACTTCTAAAGAAAAATATTGAATTTATAGATGTTGACGGAAATATTTATCTTAACAGTCCAGAAATTTATATCTTGGTTCGCAATCAAGCTTCAAAAGAAAGTGCAAACAAGTCTCTGGAAATCACTGCTGCCGCCTTGCAAGTTATATACGCTTTGCTTCGTAAACCTCACCTTCTTTTAGATGAATCTGGCTTTGGTGAAGAAATTTCTTATATCTCTGGTGTTACCCTAAAAACTGTAAAGAATACCCTTAATAAACTTCAGGAGTTAGATTACATTGCACGTAGGTACGGAAGGTATGAGATTGTTGATTATCTCAAGCTCCTTGAACGTTGGGAGTTGGGATACATTGAGAGATTGCGCGCAAAATTGCTTCTTGGAACTTTTTCGCCTATTGGAAAAGGAGGCTTTCGAGAAGTCGAAGACAAAATCAGAGAATGTACAGATCAATTCAATTACTTAGTAGGTGGTGAACTTGCTGCTTCAGTCATGACTGATTATCTCAGACCTATTAGTGCTACCTTGCATTTGATCAACAACTCTGATAGTCGTCAAATAGCAGTTAAGTTAAAGCTAAAGCCTGACCCAGATGGTGATATTGCATTGCTCCAAACTTTTGGTCATATTGGATATCAGCGATATGAGGGTGGCAAAAATCAACAAAGCCTTGTTCATCCATTATTAATTCATGCAGAGCTAGTTCGAACTGGAAATAGCCGCCTAAAGGAAACCGCCCAACTTATTTACGATCGCTACATTGAGGAGTTAGCACAAAAGTATGATTGGCTCTGAAGAAAAACAAGTCTTGGCTGATTTAGTTGATGTAGTCAGATCGTTGGATCTACCAATGATTTTAGTCGGTGCAGGAGCCAGACTTCTAATATTTGACCAGCAGTTTGGAGCAGGAAGAAGCACAAAAGATTGGGACGTAGCAATTTCTATAGATAGCTGGGAAGTATATCAAGAACTTCGTACATCTTTGACGACTGGTGAGTATCCACGTTTTAAGTCTACAAAAAACTCTCACAAATTTATACACATAGAAACCAATATAGAGGTTGACATAGTTCCATTTGGAGAAATTGGTGAGCCAGATCAAGAAATTACTTGGTCTGACAGTGGTAATTCTATGAATGTTTTAGGTTTTGCTGAAGCTCTCCTATCTGCGAAAACCACTACTATAGATGAACTAGAAATCCAAGTAGTTGATACACCAGCCTTTGTAGTCCTCAAATTATTTGCATGGGGAGATCGTGGAGAACGCACAAACAAAGATTTGGAAGATATTGATTTTATCTTATCGAAATATGAAGATGATGAGCGTGTCTATTCTGAATTATCACAAGAGCTTGTCGATGGAGTAGTTGATTTTCTTGATGCAAACATATATCTGCTTGGACAGGATATTTGCAAAATCCTTCAACAGAAAACTTTGGTTGAATTGAATTTATTATTAAATAAGCTGGTTGAATATCTAGATTATGATGAAGCTGGATCTTTGGGTTATAAATTGAAAGTGTTGCAGCAAGGAATTAGCTCTATCAGCGCCCAAAATCAGTCATTTTAAGACCCGGCGATCCCGACTTTGACGCAAAAATTTAAGCAGCAATTCGGCACAAACTAGAAGCCTCACCTAGTAGCGAGCTAACAACATTTCTGGGTAGATTCATTAGATTTCTACACTTTACTGGACGATGTTTTCATCTGTTGAGTAGCCAAGAAACCCGGTTTTTGACCATTGACGAAAAAATCAGCTAAAATGTGAGGCAACCCTAAGCACAGACTGAGAAGTTTTGAAGGTCTTGCCTACAGAGGGTCTGACACCGATTTAAGGGTGGATTCGAGTTCAACAATTGAGAGGTCTAAATCTATGGTAACTACCCCTCAACCTACACAACCGACAAAGGTCATCTACCCCGATTGTGACGGAAATCCTATGTCCGATAATACTCGCCAGTTTCGTTGGATTGTGGTGATTAAAGAAAACTTGGAGATTCTGTTTGATGATGATCCCAATGTCTTTGTGGCGGGGGATTTACTCTGGTATCCCCAAGAAGGGAATAATAAACTACGTCAAGTGCCTGATGTGATGGTAGCCATTGGAAGGCCTAAAGGCGATCGCGGTTCTTATAAACAATGGGAAGAAGGCAACATCCCCCCCCAAGTCGTGTTTGAAGTTCTCTCCCCCGGAAATCGCCTCAAGGAAATGGCGAAGAAACAAGAGTTTTACGAGTGCTATGGGGTGGAAGAATATTATATTTTTGACCCAGATCGTCTGGATTTTAATGGTTTGGTTCGCAGTCAAAGGGGTTTCCTGGAGACTATCGATCAGCCTGAAAACTGGACGAGTCCCCGTTTAGGGATTCGCTTTGAACTTCAGGATGAACAGTTCACCATCTACCGTCCCGATGGTCAGCGATTCCTCACCCCCACGGAGTTGGCAAAACTCGCGGAACAACAGCGTCAGAGAGCGGAGTCCGCAGAGGCACGGCTGCGGGAATTGGAGGCTCGTTTGCAGGAACTAGAGAGGAAGGACAGGAGCGATTTGTAGGTTAGGTGAAGCGAAGCGCCCAACCCAACACTCCCATCAAAAGGTAAAGCTTCAACTCCCCAATCAGAAACCGGGTTTTTGTTCAGAAGTAGCGGGACAACAGGGGAATGCAAGAAACCCGGTTTCTAGGTGGCTACTTTCTCGCCCAGCGTGTTCCTTGCCACATCATGAGAAATAGCACTGCCGCTAACAAAGAGCCAAGATTCCATTTAACGGAGTTCTTTAATAAAGACAGTCGTTGAGCCGCTTGGAGGCTTTCCGCTTGCTGTTTAATATTTTGTTCAACCTGTGACATGGTATCAGCTAAACGGGCTTTCACTTCGTCGTATTGTTCAGGATTATCTAGGGTGGGGCGGGTAGGTTGATTGGTAATTTGTCCGACTAATTCCTCCAATTCTTGCACGGAATTAACTTGGGTCAATTGTTGTTGAACTTGCTCTACTTGGCTCACCCCTTGAGCGACTCGACTGGTAATTTGTTCGTCCGCTTGTCTCTGAATACGAATGGTATTAAAGACTCCCAAGGGGATGAAGAGGAAGAAGAGTAAGGCTAAACCTAACACTAACCAAGATAATATTTTTAAGAGGGGAATTTCCCACCCGGATCGTACTTTTTTTTCTGCAAAAAAGATGAAGCTAAAACCAATTAAAGGAACGGCTACCCGTTCCACAATGCCGCCAAAGGTTTGAAATTCCCAAGTCGGGTTCATAAAGTTGGGAGGGATCAGCAAATTTATCACATCAAACAGGAGGAAAATCAGTAGACCATACCCGACGGTTCTTAAGAGTTTAATGGACTGAACTTGAGCTAGGGAAAAGTTCCAAATTTCGTCAACTTTTCCACTCATTTCGGCTAAATGTTGATTAGAGTGTTGAGACTCTAAGGGTTGCTCAGGATTGGAGGATTGGGGGGCAGAATTCATATTTTTTTCCTTGACTTATAAGCTAAAATATGCGGCAAAGATGGGTTAGGTGGAGGGGAGATTCCGAAGATGCGATCGCCACCAATCATACCAACCCGTCCAAACCTCCTCGACTCCCTCTAAGGGATTCGCTAGAGGAACGTCGGATGCAGGCATGATGATTAAAGTCCAAAAACACCGAGGATCTCGCAAGGGTTGCTCTCTGGTTAACCAAGCCAACAGCCTTGATCCGTCCAAACCATAGCGATAACCATTTTGCTTGAACTGTAAATGAGTCACGGTGCTATGGCCTCTGGCATTAATACAGGCTGTGAGATAAGTATAATCTGGATTGGCTGTCACGGCATAAAACCCCTGATTAGGATGTTCTCGAATTTCTACAGGTTGAGAAATATTAGCATATTGTTTCATTAATGTTCTGGCATCTTCTTCATTGGTAACAAGGCGCATTTCTACTTGAACCACTCGGTTGTTCTGTTGGTAGTAATACGTCTCGGCTTGGGGGAATAAATCGGGGTCTGACCGTTCCTTAATTTCTAAAGGCTTGGGGAGGGACTTCCAGCTAGGAATGGGGACGTTTTCTGGAAACTCAGGTACTGTTACAACTGCTTGGGGAATGGAGGGGGAGGGTTGAGAAAACAGAATTTTCAGGCAGCTAAACCAGACTCCAGTACAAATAAGGATTAAAAAAGGGAGGCGCATTTTCTGCTCAAAAAATTGGTTCATGGCTTAAGCTAAAAAAGAGTTAGTCACTAGATAAAGCTGGGTTATTTCCCAATACAAAACCGACTAAAAATTTGGTCTAAAACGGACTCGGTAACGCCTTCTCCGGTAATTTCTCCTAGGGCTTGAATGGCACTGCGCAGGTCAATGGTCCAGAAGTCTAGAGGGAGTTGTTCGTTGATGGTTTGTTGCACTTGTTCTAGGGCAATTTTAGCCCGAGTGAGGGCGGCGGCTTGGCGTTGGTTGATGGCAATATCAAGGTTAGTGGCCGTGAGTTGTCCCGTTTTGATGGTGTTTAGGATCGCTTGTTCTAGGTCAGGGATGCCTTGATGGTGGGCGACGGCGGTATAGACGACTTGCTGGATTTCGGGGGGATAGTGGACTTGTTGAGGGGAGGCGAGGTCAATTTTGTTCAGGATGAGGATCAGGGGGCGGTGTTTGACTTGTTGGTAAATTTCGTCATCTTCGGGAGTCCAACCGCTTGGGGTGTCTAGGGTGAAGAGGATCAGGTCGGCGGTTTGGGCGGCTTGACGCGATCGCGCTACCCCAATTTGTTCTACTGTATCAACCGTATGGCGGATTCCGGCGGTGTCTAACACTTGAATGGGAATCCCCCCCACAATCAGGCTTGACTCCACCACATCCCGCGTGGTGCCAGGGAGTTCCGTCACAATAGCGCGATCGCTCCGACTCCAAGCATTGAGTAAACTGGATTTGCCCACATTGGGACGGCCCACAATGGCCACTTTTAAACCACTACGCAGTAATTCCCCTCGGTTAGCTGTGGCTAAAATCTCCTCTACGACCCCTAACGCCCCCTTGAGGTCTTTTTTGACCTGTTCCTCATCTAACGGCGGTAAATCGTCCTCAAAATCGATGCGTGCTTCCACTTCTGCGAGGATATCCAGGCAAATTTTCCGCAAGTGACGGATCGGGTGGGCGAGTTTGCCCTGTAGTCCGGCGAGGGCCAGGCTAGCCGCTTGGGGAGAACGGGCCCCCACCAGATCGGCCACACTTTCAGCTTGGGTGAGGTCAATTCGCCCATTGAGAAAGGCACGCAAGCTAAATTCTCCCGGCCCGGCGAGTCTGGCACCCCCTTCCAGACACAATTGTAGAACTCGTTGCACCGGAATCATGCCCCCGTGACAGTGGAACTCTACCACGTCCTCCCGGGTGAAAGAGCGGGGGGCTTGCATAATCAGTAAGAGAGCCTCATCAACTTGTTCCCCCGTCTCAGGGTGACGGATGGAGCCGTAGAGGATGCGGTGGCTTGCCCAGCGTTGATTGCCCGGGGCGTGGAAGATTCGCCGGGCGAGGGGTAGGGCTTCTTTGCCCGACACCCGCACAATGCCGATGCTTCCCTGTTCCGGGACAATGGCCGTTGCGATCGCCGCGATTGTCTCACCTTGCATCATTAATCCCCAGTTTCTTGTTCTTTAAACTCTCGGGGGGGGAAGGACTGCTCAACGTGCCAGAAGGACGATCCCGCCTCCGTGGGACGATTGAGACGGAGGGACAAACCAAAGCCCGCCCCCGCCGAAGCGGCGATCGCACTGGTCATCAACAAAGCCCCCATCGGAAAGCGGACTGTGAGCTTTGGGCTTCCGGAGCGCGCTTTAACTTTGCGTTTCCCGGTTTTAGTGGGGTGGGTACTGGTTTTGGGTCGTTTTTGGGGAGAAGATACATTGACGGCCAAAGCTCCAGCTTCTAATTCTTCGAGAGCAGCAGGAGATGGGGGGGTTTCTCCGGCAGTTGTTTGTTGACGTTCTACCTCCCGTTGAATTTGTCGTTCAAACTCTAAACGAGCTAAACGTTCAGCTTCCAATCGTTCGGCATCTAAACGAGCTAAACGTTCAGCTTCCACTCGTTCAGCCTCTAAACGAGCTAAACGCTCATTTTCCACTCGTTCAGCCTCTAAACGAGCTAAACGTTCATTTTCCACTCGTTCGGCCTCTAAACGAGCTAAACGCTCATTTTCCAACCGTTCAGCTTCTAAACGAGCTAAACGCTCATTTTCCAATCGTTCAGCTTCTAAACGAGCTAAACGTTCATTTTCCACTCGTTCCGCCTCTAAACGGGCTAAACGTTCATTTTCCAACCGTTCCGCCTGTAATTGTGCATCTAACTGAGCTTGTAGAGCCTGTTGTTCTCGTTCCCAGACCTCTCGCCATAACAAAGACCAATCCGGCACCGTTTGGGGGCGGTCAATAGCAGAGAGAGCCATCCCCCGTAAAATCGTAGCGCGGGTGGGGGAGCTAATCTCCCGGGGGAACTTCTGCCATTTTTCCGGGGGAATATGCCCCAAAATCGGGACCGGTGGGGGAGCATCTCCGGTCAACATAAAATAGAACGTAGCACTAAGGCTATAAATATCCGTCGCCGGGGAACAGGGTTTTTTCGGATTATGTTGTTCTAGGGCAGAATAACCCGGTGCGATTAAGTTAGCGTGAGTTTGGCGAATTTCTGGAGTGAGTTCTGCGGTAAAGCCAAAATCCACCAGTACCACATCATTGGTTTCCCGGCGATAGATAATATTGCGCGGGTTAACATCTAAATGCTTAAGTCCCTTTTGATGCAAGAGATCCAACGCTGAGGCGATTTGATTAATCCATTCTCGGGCTTGGTCTTCTGGGATTCTACCCTGAGCGGCGACATGATCGGCGAGGTTCACCCCAAGGATTCGGTCATAGACAATGTAGGGCTGTCCATCTTCCTCGAAAAACTCCCAAATGCCCGGTAAGTGGGGATGAACACATTGTTTGAGTTGTTGGCACAGCTTGAGAAATCGTTCCCGAAATTGAGGAAATTGGGGATGTTCTTGCAAGCTGGGGGCAAGGGTTTTGATCATGACGGGCTTCCCCGTACCAACTTCGACCGCTTGGTAGGTTAGGCTAAAGATGCCTTGACCAATGGTGGTGTCGAGGCTGTATTTGAAATCGTTATGGGTGGCAGTGGTTGTCATGGTTACAGAATGGGGGAATGGGGAATGGGGAATAGGGTAACTGATTACTGTTTACTGTTCTTGGACAAGGGAAAATATTGCTTTAAAAAGACTTCAGCTTGAGGGCGATCGCCAATGACTCCATCTAAGGTAGCAGAAAGGAGCGTTTCTAGGATTTCTCGGTACAATGGACCGGGCTTATAACCCATTTGTTTTAAATCATGACCATTGAGCGGGGCGCGACGGTGGGATAAATCAATCAGATAGTGCCAGATTTGCCGTCGCACCTGTCGGGGGGTTTTCACGGCTAAAAGGGCTAAGACTGCTAGTGAATAATCCCGCAGAGTCTGGACAATTTGACTCGGGGGGATTTCGCCGTGATTCCCCAAGACTTTGATTAGCCTTTGACGAGCCTCTGGCAACAGTTTCAGCCGTTTGATTCCATCGGCGGAGAGTTCTAAACTTTGGGCGACTTTCCAGCCTTCTGGGGCCGCTAATTCGGCCAGTAGGAGTTCTAAGCGCAGTTGCCAATGGTCTAGTTGGTGTTGGGGGTCAAATCGTTGTAATCCCCGGTCTAACAGGCGAATCTGCCACCAGAGACGAGGGTTTAGCTCTAGGGTGGGATGGAGGCAGCGCAAGGCCCCAAGATCATTGAGTAGTTCTAGGGCAGGTTTCCAGTAGGGGGCTTCTAGGATATATCTTAATTCAGCCTTGAGGCGGGTCGTCAGGGCGGGGGCGGGATTTTGTTGGGAACGAGAACGATCATACACGCCACTGGTGATGGCATAGCGGATATACTGTTCCGTTTGGGCTTCGAGGTGAAAGCCTAGACGCACGGCAAACCGCACAGCCCGGTAGATGCGGGTGGGATCTTCAATGAAGCTGTTGGCATGGAGGACGCGCAAGGTGTGCGATCGCAAATCTAACAAACCGCCAAAAAAGTCCAACAATTCCCCCTCCCTCGGTGAGGTGAGACGAATGGCCAGGGCGTTGATGGTAAAATCCCGGCGGTACAAGTCCTGACGAATAGAACTCGCCTCCACTTCGGGATTGGCGGCCGGGTAGGGATAAAATTCTGTTCGCGCTGTGGCAATATCGACGGCTAAGGAACTAAAAGTAGGATCTTTATGCCACAACAGGGCGGCCGTTTGGAAAGCCCCATGCACTTCTAGGCGGGCTTGGGGATACTGTTCTTGTACCGCTTTGGCTAATTCTACCCCGGCTCCGGTTTGGGCGGTACGGTGGAAGCCATCCACTACTAGGTCGATGTCTTGGAGGAGGGTGGGGGAAGGTTTTAGGGGGGCAAGACTTGCGCCCTCATGGGAGGCTGTTTCTGTTCCCCTCCCTTTTTGGGCATCTTGCTGCATGATTAAATCCCGCACAGCCCCCCCCACTAGATACAAATGCCAGCCCCGTTGTTCGGCCTGTTGGCTCACTTGTTCTAAAAATTGCCAAATTCCCGCCGGAATCAGGTCTTGAGGTTTAGGAATCAAGCAACTCGCCCAACGGTGCCGTTTCCCGTTGCTGGACCGATTGCCCATTTCCCCCATGCCCCAATTTTCCCCTTGACGGACTCTCAGCACATCCGTTCTGGTCACAATTCCCACCAGATGACCTTGTTCAATCACAGGTAAACGCCCCACATCATAGGTCACCATCAGGGACTCAATTTCCGGCATGGTGGTTTCTGGGGTGATGGTTTTTAGGGTGTCCGTTTGGCTCATATAGCCCTTAACGGGGGCGTGTTGAAAACCATGATGAAGGGCTAAATCTAAATCTCGACGGCAAATAATGCCGACTAATTGGTCATTTTCATTGACCACCGATAGGCCCGAATGACCATAACGCAGGAGAATCCGTTGAGCTTCGGCGATGGTAATGTGGGGGCGAATGGTCCGCACGGGGGAGGACATGATATCCCGTGCTGTGAGGGGGTGGGGCAGTTGATCAATCAGTTGGTTGACAAACTCTTGTAAGGTGTCGCTGGCGTTCACATTTTTGAGGGTGGCCGATGTCGCTTGGGCATGGCCGCCCCCTCCTACAGCCTGAAAGAGGGGGAGGAGGGTGGTGTTGGGAATGCGCGATCGCCCAATCACCGTTAAACGACTCCCACTTTCCGCGCTGCGTTGATACTGCACCCCAAAAAATAGGGCATCGGCTTCCGTTAAATCCATCAGGCGTTCTGCAATACTCGATAAGCCCGGGACAAAGCCCTCCGTATCTAAACAAACCCAAGTTATGGTATAGCTCTGTACTTTAGCGCGCTCTAAGCCCTCTAGGGCAGCCGAGAGCAGCTTTTGCAGGCGGGGGGTGAGTCCGGGGTCGATATAGTCCCGAATGCCCTGTAAATCGGCTCCCTGCTCCATTAACCAAGCTAAAGCCCGCACATCTCGGGGGGTAGTTTGATCAAACGTCAGGGAGCCGGTGTCTACATGAATTCCCAGGGCCATCACTGTCGCTTCGGGGAAGGTCAGAGACACCCCAGCGTCTTGCAGTTTCTCCACAATCAACGTTGTTGTTGCCCCAACATTCTCCACCTGTCGAAAGGTAGCGGGAATGTCACTCTTGCTGTCCCAATGGTGATCATAGACCTCAATGGCTTCGAGCTGGGGCAAATCTAACCAGGCGGCGCTTTTGCCGAGGCGATCGCGCTGTTGGGTATCCACCACCATAATCCGTTTCAGTCGTTGGGGGGTGACGCTGCGCTGTTCAATTAACAGCAACTCATCCCGATACAAGGCCAGAAAGTTTTTCACCCCCGGATGAGCGCCCCCCGTTAATACTAACTTCGCCCCTGCCCGTAACCGCGTCAAGCCTACAGCCGCGCCTAACGCATCAAAATCAACGGTTTGGTGACAGAGAATGATCTGATACATTTACGCGACATTTATCCGGCGATTGAATGTTTAACCAAAAGGCTGGCCCATTGCCTTTTCCCAACTAGCAGACCTTTTCAGCAAGCCCTAACTTAAGGCCTCAGATAAAGAATAAGCGGCCGCTTCTACTAATGTAATGGCATTTTCATATAACATCCGCGTTGGACCAATTAATCCAATACTGCCCACGGGAATATCCCCTTGTTTATAATTAGCAGAAATAACGGTGCAAATGGTCAACGGTTCCAGGGGATTTTCTGACCCAATTCGGACGGAAACGCGGGGAGATTTTTCATCCAAATCAGGGTACTCAAAAATCAGAGGAAACAGTTGCTCTTGTTCTTCCTCTAGTAAATGGAGCAACATTTGCACCTGTTGCACTTCAGAAAATTCTGGCTGACGAAGAGCTTCTGAAATACCCCGAATAACAATGGGTGTACAATCGGTTGATTGATTCTCTCTCGCCAAAACCTTCAGAATATCCTGCATAAATTCGGTGTACTTTTTGAACTCTTGATCTAACTCTCCCCAGTTTAAGTGATTTAAGGTGGCTAAAGATTTTCCCTTGAGTTTACTATTAAGGAAGTTCGACAATAGTTCTAATTCACTTTCTAAGTCTTCCCGGTTATCGCTGTTATAATCCCGTTGGGGTAAATCAATCAGTAAGGATTGGGTATAATAGCCATCGGTCACAACTAACAGCATGACCTGTTTTTCATTAACCGGAATGAGTTGTAGATGGCGCAATTGATTTTGGGAGTTTTGGGGCAAGGTAATTAAGGCAATATGCCCGCTTAAACTGGCTAAAATTTGCGCAGCCCGTTTTAAAAGAGTTTCAATATTGTAAGCTTCCCAGTTTAATTTTTGATGATATAAGTTTAACAGATGATTATTCCAAGATTCATCAAGGCTCATCAAATTATCTACATAAATCCGATAGCCTGAATCGGAGGGGATGCGTCCGGCGGAAGTATGGGGTTGATATAATAAACCTGCTTTTTCTAACCGTCCCATTGCATTCCGAATGGTAGCAGAACTCACTTGTAAGCCATATTCTTGAGCAATAGTTCGTGAGCCAACAGGTTCGGCTGTCGCGATATAATGGCGGATGGTCGCCCAAAGAATATGCTGGTGACGGTCACTCAATTTTAATTGGGGAGACATCATGGAAAAATTGTGTTTTTTATTAAAGGTTTTTTCAACAGTGAATAGTAAGAGATGGGGGGGTGGGGGAATTGACAATTGATAATTGGGAATTGATAATTGGGAATTCCCTTGTTAAGTCTAGCGTTTGGTTTTTTCAGTCAATCCTACCTATTCCCTGACCTTGACCAAAGGACATTCATGCTCAACTTGTCAAGATTACCGATTTCCTAATATTGAGGAATAGACGGATCCACTAAATGGGAATACTCGTGGATTCCTCCTCGGACATTTTTAACATTTGTAAAACCCTGACTCCGTAGCCATTGGCACATTTGCTGGGAACGAATTCCATGATGACATATTACAAGGGTTTCAGCATCGGGGTTAAAACGGGTTGTAATGTCCTTTGACCAATATTCGTATTCACTGAGGGGGAGGATGGTAAAACCGGGAATTTGTGCGATCGCCACTTCTTGAGATTCCCGCACATCAATCAGTTGTAAGTCTTCTCCTGCCTCAGCCATACGTTGCGCTAAAGTATCCGGGGAAATTTGCGGGATCGGATCTTGAGGATTATTCATGGGTCACAAAATAAGTTTAAATGTATTAATCGGGGAAACCAAAGATTCAGTTGATGACTGTCACCAACACCTGAAATAATAATGTGTAACCAAGCGATGGAGGTATTGTAACAACTCCCCTCTGTTCTTTCCTCGCTTAACATCGCGTAGACTAGATACTGGATTTTGCCCAATTTTTACGAGACAGTCTCGATCATGACGCTCCGTTCCTTTTTCCTCACCCTGTTAGTTGCTGCCCTCCTCTTCCTCTCTTTGGCCGGAGGGGGAGTATATTGGGTACTAGCCCAAAGTCCCCTAACCTTAAAGGATGGGGGAGTTCAGGAAACGCCCTCGGCCGCTATGTTTGTCCCCCGACAAGCTCCAGCCATGTTATCTTTACTGGTCAATCCCGACCGTTTAGAGGCCCTGCTTCAGTTGGGGACTCCAGTGGGGGAACGGAAACAGTCACGACGGGAGCTAGATGAGATTAAAGCGGGACTGTTGAGCAAAACGGGGTTAAAGTATCGCAAGGACGTTGAACCTTGGTTAGGGGAAGAAATCACCGTCGCGGTGACGAGTTTGGACTATGACCGCAACGGGGAAAATGGTCAACAACCGGGTTATTTATTGGTCGCTTCAGCTAAAGATGGGGAATATGCCCGAGAATTCTTACAGGTGTTTTATGCCAAAAGTGCGATCGCCGGAGAATCGGATCTCGTCTTTGAACAGTACAAGGGCGTTAATGTTATCTATCGTCGTCTACGGGAAACCGGGGAACCCTCCCTGGCCAGTGCGGTGGTAGGCGATCGCTATGTATTATTTGCCAATCATCCCAAAGTCCTACGGGATGCCCTCAACAACGTCCAAGTTCCTAACCTCAATTTAGCCAATGCCGAGGTTTATCAACAAGCCCTAGACACCCTCACAGCGCCCCGGATTGGGATGGCCTATGTGAACTTGTTGGCCTTAGCCAAAAATGCCGAAATTGACCCCAGCGAACCCGTTCCCACCCTCACCTTGGGCTTTACCGTCAGTCCTCAAGGTTTAGTGGCCGAAAGTGCCATTTCCGGTCTGGTGAAACCCCCCGCCCTCACCACCGCCTTAAACGCTCCTGTGGGCGCGTTGAACTATCTCCCACCCCGTACCCTATTAACCGCTTCTGGCGTGGATTTAGAGGGCTTCTGGGGGCAAATCCGGCAGGGTTTCGGGGAGGATAGTCCTGTGGCTGGGTTATTTGAACAAGCTCTGAATAATTTACAAGCACCTTGGGGGGTAGACTTACCCCAAGATATCTTTAGCTGGGTTAGGGGAGAGTATGCTTTATCCTTACTGCCCACTAGCTTAACCCAACCCGATTGGGTCTTTGTGGCGGAAAAAAACACCCCAGAAGCAGAACAGGCCATTGACCACCTCGACGAATTGGCCGAGTCCCAGAATTTGAGTTTAGGCAAAGTCACCGTCGGGGAGCGTCCTGTCACAGTCTGGACGGCCTTAGAGGCCAGTGGGGGACGCTTAAATGCTCAAGTGAAGGGGGTACATGGTACCGTGGGCAATTATGAGGTGCTGGCCAGTTCCTTGGAGGCGATGACACAGGTTCTCAGTGCGAATAATACGCCTTTAGTGAAGACCAATGTGTTTAAGGAGGCGATCGCACCCCTTCCCCTACCCAACTACGGGTATTTCTATATAGACTGGGCCAAAAGTAAACCCCTCTTGACCCAAAAAGTCCCCGTCGTCAAAGTTCTAGAATTAGTCGGACAGCCCCTATTAGATCATCTCCGTTCCTTCACCCTCACCAGTCAAGGCCGACAAAACGAGGTCAGTCGTGCCACGATTTTCTTTAAATTAGGGCTGAAAAAATGACGGAGATAGTGAATCGCTGAACTCAGTTATCTTTAGTTCAAATCCTAATCTGTGATAGTCCACTTGTTTAGATGATCTGTTCCCCGTTTCCTCAAACCAGAGACTTTGTAGCTCACCAACATAGGAATTTGTATATTGTCATAACTTCCATTAATTCAATGTTCATGTTTGATGTTCGATGTTCGATTTCAAATTGATCTCAGCACCTCCTGTAAGAGTTTCTGATTCATCTGTTTTCTTATCATCATTAAGTTCAGCTAAAAACCATTCTAAAAACTCCTGATACTTGGCTTCATTCTCAAAATGCCATTCAGTTGTATTAGTTTCATTAGAGGCAGAAGTAAAGTGATACTCAGGATAGAATTGTAGGTTGGGTGGAATGAAATGTAACCCAACATTTTTCAAGTTGGTATTGCCATGATGTGGCCTCATATTCGCCCGGTTGTTGGGTTGCGCTGGCGCTTCACCCAACCTACGGATTGCTACTATTGTTGGGTTGCGCTGGCGCTTCACCCAACCTACGGAGCGCGAAATAATTAGCAATTATCAATTATTTTGTTGGGTTGCGCTGGCGCTCCACCCAACCTACGGAGCGCGGAATAATTATTAATTGTCAATTGTTTTGTTGGGTTGCGCTGGCGCTCCACCCAACCTACGGAGCGCTACAAATAGCTGATTAGGCACAAAAAACCATGCAAAAACAGGGGAGTATTCCAACCCTTAAATTGAACCACGTCACCTATAGTTACCCCGGCAGTTCTCACCTGGCCTTAGATGATGTATCCTTATCTATTGCTGAGGATCAAGTTTCTATCTTCATTGGACGAAATGGTTGCGGAAAAACAACCTTATTCTGTTTAGCTAATGGGTTATTTCGTCCCCAAAAGGGAGTTATAGAGGCTTTTGGGAAACCTTTAGGGTATGATCACCGTGCCTTGAATCAACTGCGGCAAAAGGTGGGATTTGTGTTCCAAAATCCTGAACATCAGTTAGTTGCGACTACCGTAGAAGAAGATTTATCTTACGGATTGTTCAACTTTGGCTACAGTGAAGGGGAAGTGCGCGATCGCGTTCAACAAACTCTAGTAGACTTTGATCTAGTCGAGTTAGCAGATACACCGATCCATCATCTCAGTTTAGGGCAGAAAAAAAGACTGGCGATCGCCGACGTGATGATCCTACAGCCGCAACTGCTACTATTAGACGAACCTACAGCCTATCTCGATCCCTACCAAACCCGCAACTTTATTGATCTTTTACAACAAATTCGCGCTGGGGGAACCACCATTGCGATCGCTACCCATAACCTTGATTTTGCCTATACTTACGGGGACTGGTTATTGGTCTTAGATCAAGGAAAATTAGTCACCCAAGGCACACCCCAAACGGTGTTTAACGAGTCCCAAATCGTGAAGGATTTACAGTTAGGTCGTCCCCTGATTCTAGATGTATTAGACCTCCTTGAAGAACCGGAAAAATCTAGAATAGCAAGACAATTTATTCAGAGTGGAGAAGGAAAAACTTAACTGACTTTTAAGCCATTTTTTCGTTAGTCTGAACTCTATAGCTAGTCCTAATGAGATGTGAACTCTGGGCTATTGTCCTATAAGGCTATATTAGGGAACAATCCGGCCAAACAGGTCATTGAGCTTGCTCTCTCTGGATATTGCCATGAGAGATTTTGGTGCTCCCCCAAATTTTGGCCTAAAATACATAGACTGAAGAATTGGTCAACAAAGCCTATAGATACGATCTACGGAAACCTACAAGGTTTAAAACCCAGTCAACTCAAGCAACTCCAGCGGCTCTATCAACAGCGTTTGCCGAGGGATAGCTTTGCGACAGCAGAATTTGCCCAACGTTTAGCCGCCATTAGTACGGAGATTAAACAAGCCATCTGTGCCTATGTGAATCGACGGGGGCAGGTGATTCGGGTGGGGGTGGGATCTCCTCGCCAGACGCAGATTCCGCCCCTAGAATTGCCCCGCTATGGTGCCGAACGGTTATCGGGGATTCGTTGTATTGCCACGAGTTTAAAAGACGTGCCGCCAAAAACCTCTAGTTTAACGGCGATGGTGATGCAGCGCTTAGATGCCTTGGTGGTGTTAACCCTGACGGGGGAAGGATTCGAGCGTCGGGGAGGTGGGGCGACGGGCTATGTGAGGGCGGCCTATTTTGCCCATTTAATCCCAGAATTAGAGGGGCAGGAGGGAGAAAGTGCCTATTGGACGGTATCCGAGGCGATCGCACTGGAAGAACTAGCCCAAGAGGATTTTTTCGCCCTAGTGGAAGGCCTAGAGGCAGAATTTCGCCGGGAATATGTCGCCCAACAGGTGGACGCGGATCATGAGCGGGTGTTATTGGTGGGACTGATGACCCAAGAGATGACCACCCAACAGTTTGAAGATGGTCTAGCAGAATTAGAACGCTTGGTGGAGAGTGCCGGGGGCGAAGTGTTACAGGTTTCTCGGCAAAAGCGATCGCGTCCAGACTCTCAAACCCTCGTTGGTTCCGGGAAGGTGGAGGAAATCGCCCTCACTGTGCAGACCTTGGGGGCGAATCTGGTCGTCTTTGACCGGGATCTTTCCCCCGCTCAAGTGCGCAATTTAGAGCGACAATTTGGGGTGAGAGTGGTAGACCGCACCGAGGTCATCCTAGATATTTTCGCCCAGCGCGCTCAATCTCGGGCGGGAAAATTGCAAGTCGAATTAGCCCAGTTGGAGTATATGTTACCCCGTCTCACCGGGCGAGGTCAGGCTATGTCCCGTTTAGGGGGAGGCATTGGGACAAGGGGACCGGGGGAAACCAAACTAGAGACGGAACGACGGACTATTCAAAAACGCATCGCCCGACTACAACGGGAGGTGAACGAACTCCAAGCCCATCGTTCCCGTTTACGCCAACAACGACAACAGCAGGAAGTCCCGACGGTGGCTATTGTGGGCTATACCAACGCGGGCAAATCCACGCTGATTAATGCCCTAACCAATGCGGAGGTCTACACAGCAGATCAATTGTTCGCTACCCTAGACCCCACTACTCGCCGTTTATCGGTGACAGACCCGGAAACGGGGGAAGCTTTGACCCTATTGTTAACGGATACGGTGGGTTTCATTCATGAGTTACCCCCGGCTTTGATGGATGCTTTTCGGGCAACTTTGGAAGAGGTGACAGAAGCAGATGCCCTGCTGCACGTGGTTGATTTATCCCATCCCGCTTGGTTGAGTCATATTGAATCGGTGAAAAATATTTTGGCGGAAATGCCGACCTGTCCCGGACCGAGTTTAATCGCCTTCAATAAGTTAGATCAGGCCGATAGTGAGTCTTTGGCTATGGCGAAAGAGCAGTTCCCCGGGGCGGTTTTCATCGCCGCTAGTCAACGGATTGGATTAGAAACGTTACGGCAGAAGTTAGGGCAGTTAGTGGATGATCGGGTATGGCATTAGCCAACTTTGACAAGTTAAGCTTGTGTGCCTTTTGTGATGGGAGTGTCAACTCCCCGTTTGTTCCACCCAGAGCGTCGTTCCCGAACGTCCCACCACATAGACCACATCCCCCTCTTCTAGAATTCCCCCCATGCAGGCCGCACGCCACCATGTCCCCCGATAACGCACCTGTCCTATTTGTTGGGGGGTGATGCGTTGGGTCACAACTGCTTGCCACTCTCTGAGGGAAGTGCGATCGCCTGACGAGAAGGAGCGCTGATGAAACTGGGCGGGAAAATGTTGCCAAAATTCTGTCATCGGCCTAACCTCCTGCAAGATCCTATTATGGGGATCTCCAGTGAAAATCGCCGATTTGATGCCAACTAGCCGCCAAAATTGAACCCAGCCCCCGGCTCAAGAGGGGCGAACAATGGGGCTATACTAAGAAAATTAAGAACATTTGGGTTAATTCACCGCCAAAATTATGCAGCTTCCAACTGATTTCGCTATTTATATTCAAGGATTTGCGATCGCAACAGGTTTATTCTTCCTACTCACCCTACTCGCCTTCGCCCTAAAATGGGGCTTCCGCTTCCGCCTTGTTGGGATAACCTCCTTTATGGTTGTCCTCACCATCGGCGTTTTCGGCCTCAGTTTAGGCCTCTTCCAGCGCGTCGCCATCCCCGGCGCCGTGCGTTATGCCCTCGTCTTTGACAACGCCGCCAACAACGTCGTCATCACCATCCCCGCCACCATCACCGAAGACCAACTCACCGCCACCCTACAACAGGCCGCCATTGATATTTCCCCCTTCGGTCGTTTAGGAGGAGACAACAGTCAAGTCAGCATTCGCGCTCGGGCCCTCATCCACCCCGAACCCGGAATTTCCGTTCCCCTCTACCTCGGTCAAGCCACCAAACGAGTCGCAGACCGGGAACAAGAAGCGGTTCAAGTCTACATCTTTAGCGAAAACCTGAAAAAAATCGCCGATTTAACCACTTAACTCTAGTCCAATTTGGGCGAAATGCTCACCGGAAAAGAGCAGCATTCCTAGATTCAAACCAGTTGGACTGCTCTTTTCTTAATTCCTTCGCAGCAGGATTAGAAGTCACCAATGCAATAACCAAATTTAACCCTATTTGCCCTACGGCCTTTCACGTCTGTCTGCGAATTCCATTGGCTAAATTCTACTCACTTCCCTCAACAAGTGAAAGTATTGCCACACCTGTTTTACGGAAACTTTAAATAAGTCCTTGGTTTTATCAAGCAATTGTAAAAAGATCAAGAATTTCTGGTATTTTAGCCCTAGGCTGAATCCAATTTGAGGGTTATCTCGTGTCTTCTCTTCTGCCTTTCTTCCCGTCTCCCCCCAGTGAATTCGCCACCATTGCCCTTGTTTCCAGCTATTTACTGGTGATTGTGGTGCTGGCGGAGGGGTTAAACCGTCTCTCTCATACTACGGCGGAATTTACGCGAAAAATTGTTCATATTGGCTCGGGGAATGTGATCCTGTTCGCTTGGTGGCTTCAGATTCCCCTGTGGATTGGTTTGGGGGCTTCTTTTGTCGCTTCTCTGGTAGCCCTAGTGTCCTATTTTGTGCCGATTTTGCCCAGTTTAAACAGTGTGGGGCGACAAAGTTTAGGTACGTTTTTCTATGCCCTTAGTATTGGGTTGTTGGTGGCGGGGTTTTTTCCCCAGCTGCCCTATTATGGGGTGATTGGGGTGCTGGTGATGGCTTGGGGGGATGGATTGGCGGCGTTGGTGGGACAACGTTGGGGGAAACATAAGTACCGCATTTGGGGCAATGGGAAGAGTTGGGAAGGCTCTCTCACGATGTTGGGGGTGAGTTTTGCGGTGACTCTAGCGGTTTTAATCGGGGTGTATGGCAATAATGGGATTTTGTGGGTAGTGGCGGGATTGGTTGCGATCGCTGCAACGGTGTTAGAATCTTTCTCCAATTTTGGTTTAGATAATCTGACGGTGCCGCTGGGCAGTGCAGGTTTATGTTTTTATCTCATGTCTTGGTGGGGGATGAGTCTGTGAAAGGATGAATATAATGAAGCCGAGGGGCAAGTTATCCCGGAATTGCGATCGCCTTTATCCTGATCCTCCAATCCTATGATCTTTCCCGAATTCCCTGCGCCTTCAGAAACTCGTTTTTCCCAGTCATCCCCTTCGTTTCACGCTTTATATCGTCGTCAGTCAACAGTGGTTGAAAGCCTATAATTTAGAGGGAATCCCCGTAATTGGCCGTTCTCACTACGAGATTTTCCCAGAAATCCCCCAACGCTGGAAAGACATTCATCAAAACTGTTTAGCCGGAAATAGTCAACGCTGTGAAGAAGATCCCTTTCCCCGTGCCGATGGTAGCTTAGACTGGATACGCTGGGCGATTTACCCCTGGTATGAAACCACGGGGGAAGTAGGAGGGATTATCGTCTTTTCTGAGATTATTAGCGATCGCAAACAAATTGAAGAAGAAAAAAATCGCCTAATTGAAGTCTTAAAAGCCAAAACCGTTGAACTCGAAACCGCCTATCAAGACCTGAAACAAGCCCAAAGCCAGTTAGTTCAAGCCGAAAAGATGTCCAGTCTTGGTCAGTTAGTCGCCGGAGTTGCCCATGAAATTAACAACCCCGTGAACTTCATTTTCGGAAATATTATTCATGCAAAACAGTATGTTCATGAATGATTAGAATTGATTGAATTATACCAACTCACTTATCCTAATACTTCCCCCGAAATAGCGGAGACAATTGAATCAATTGACTTAGAATTTTTAGCAGAAGACCTGCCTAAAACCATTGATTCTATGCGAGTAGGAGCGGAACGAATTCGGGAAATAGTGAAATCTTTGCGGACGTTTTCCCGCTTAGATGAAGCCGAAATGAAGTTAGTGGATCTCCATGAGAATATCGATAGCACTTTAATGATTTTGCAAAATCGGATCAAAGCTAAATCTGACTGTACCCCACCTGCTATCCTAGGAGATAGTTCAAAGGAGGGATGGTCAAGTTAGATTCCATCCCTCCTTTGCGATGGGATAGTATTTTGCTTAAAAACCTGCAAAATGTTATACTGTGGGATTATTGAATGATTGTGTTAACGCTATTTTTATGGACGCAGTAGAACTTCTCGGGATAAAAAATAGTGCGCGCTAATATTGCGGCACAGAAGGATCAATCTCTTGACTCCAAGCCAAAATACCGCCCTTAAGATTAGTTCCTTGAATACCATGTTTTTGTAAAATAGCTAAGGCTTCAGCAGAGCGGTTTCCACTACGACAATAGACGATTAAAGGACGACCATTTAACACTTTTTTTAATTTCTCCACCCCTAAACCCTGTTTGATTTCCGGTAGAGGAATGAGAACAGAATCCCGCAATTTAGCAAAATCATATTCGTCCCGATTGCGCACATCAAGCAAGACAAAATTTTTAGATTGATGATCGACCAGTGGCTTTAACTCCTGTACGGTCATCTCGAATAACGTAGAATTGGGGGACTTAGTTTGGATTAAACTAGGAGGTAACTGGGCTAACAGTTGAGCATGAGAAGTATTGCCAAATAGGAGCGATAAGGGATTAAAAGCAAGATAAAATAGTGACAGAGGGATCACCATGATTAACCCTCCAAATAGAAGCTTCGTCCAATTTTTAGATCCTAAATGTTTAGACACCATGCTGTTATCCCTCGAATCCTAACAACTTTTATTATTCCCCATTTTACAAGGAAGTAAACAGGGTCTGAAGGCTGAAGGAGTCGAACTAGGCTTGACGACGAAGCCACACCTGGGCAAAATTGAGGGCTTCTTCCTTGGTGTTTACTTGTCCTTTAATGCGGGCGAGTTGAATTTGGGTGAGGAGTTCCCCAATTTGCGGGGAGGGAGCAAGACAAAACTGTTCTATTAAATCATTGCCTGTTAGGAGGGGAGTGGGATGGGCCACTAAACTGTTGGGATCGAGGTAGGCGTTGATTAAGGGGGCAATAATGCCGACAAAGCGGGTTTCACGAATGATATCTTGATGGGCGGCCAGGGCGATCGCCAAAATGGTCATAATGGGGAACGCATCTCCTACCTCCTGAAAGAAAAAGTATTGTTCCTCTAAACTCATGGGTTGTTTAATGAAGTTGAGGAGATGGGGGAGATAACGCAGAGATAGAGAAGCGGCGCGAATTTCTGCCCGAGAATATTTGAGTTTTTCCAGTTGACGGGTGGCGGCGTTGGGTTTTTGGGGCAGGAGACTCACTAATTTCGCCAAACTTAAACCCGAGAGAGACTGATGATGAAAGGGTTTTTGGAGTTGCTGATCTAAATCAGTCCAAATTTTACCCACTAACCAAGCAGCTTGTTCAATGGGTTCTAATCGCTGGAGATCGTTGGCTTTCAGGTTTGGGAAGATGATGGGTAAGATGTGATCATCCCAAGCTGCTTGAAACCAAGTATGACTATGAGGACTATTGAGTAAGTAGTTCAGTTCTTGTTGAATCCGTTCAGCCGCCACTTGTTCTAAATGGGGGGCAAGTTTCCGAATGAGGGAACGGGTATGAGGTTTGATGGTAAAGTTCAACTGAGCCGCTTGACGATAAGCCCGTAACAGACGCAAGGGGTCATCTTTGAGGTTATGTTTACTAATGGCCTGAATGACCCCTTCTTCAATGTCCTGCTGTCCTTTGAGGGGATCAATTAACTCTTGAGTTCGGGGATTGTAGGCGATCGCATTCATCCGAAAATCCCGACGATTGAGATCCGCCTCCAAACTCTCCCCATCCTGTTGGGCAAAATCCACCGTCCCTTGAGCAAAGACCAGCCGGGTTATTTTGCGCTCGGGATCTAATACCACAAATCCCGCCCGACATTGTTGGGCAATACCCCGCGCAATTTCCACCGCCTTCTGAGGCACAATAAAATCCAAATCCAAATAGGGAGACTGACGGTCTAACAAGGCATCCCGCACTGCCCCCCCAACCACATAAACTGGATCGGGTAATAAATCCAGACTGAATGGCAATTTTTCACCTGTCAATGCTGCTAATGCTGATTTAACACTCATAAAAAATATAGCGGTAAGCGGGAAACTCAGCGGCTTTACCCCTGAGAGGGAAGCGACTAGGCGAATTTATTCGCCGTGGTCTTTTTAATTTTTAGCATGATGCGGGTCTTCAATATATCTTTTGATGACTGCACTGCTGACATTACCTGCTGTACTGACAAAGTAACTGTTAGTCCATAATGTAGGTAATTTTTTGAGTTCTGGAAATTCTTTTCTGAGATAGTTACTGCTACGTCCTTTTGACAACTACTAATTTAACTGATAGTCTAGATTCAGTCAACTAACAAGGATATGCCTAAATCCAAAAAAATGATGGGTGTTCAACAAATATTGTTGCACCCTGACCAAGAAATAGAAGCGATTTTAAAGTATTTATGTGAGCAATCAGGTAAGCTTTATAATACGGGTGTTTATTTCGCTCGCCAAATATTCTTTAAGACTGGCAAGATTTTAACAGGTAAGTTTGATTTAGCTTATGAGCCATCGGTTTCTAAATCAATTGTTGCGCAGTCTTTGCCATCCACACCAGCACAACAAACACTATTTTCTGTACTTGAGGCTTTTAAATCTTTTAAAAAACTCAGGGATAAATACCTTCAAGAGCAGTTGCATTTTAAGCCCACACTACCTGATTACCTGAAAGGTAATAAGTTGTTTAAAGTGGCTTACCCCAACAGTGGAGGTCAAAAACCTAAGCTTATTGATGGGCAATTACGATTTTCTTTGGGTTTGACAATTAGACGCTGGTTTGGTCTGTCAGATTTGAAACTACCAATGCCTTCTAATTTTGATTATTTTGATTATTTAAGAGTTAAAGAGTTTACCATTCTTCCTAAAAATGGGGCTTTTTACCTTGAGTTATCCTATACAGTTGACCAAGAAAGTCATGATTTAGACATTAATCAAGCGTTATCCATTGACCTTGGCACTGCCGATAATCTTGCAGCTTGTGTTGATACTTTGGGCAACTCTTTATTGATTGATTCTCGTGCAATGAAGGCCATGAATCAGCTCTGGAATAAGAAAGTATCAACCCGGAAGGAAGGTAAACCAGAAGATTATTGGGATAGCTGGTTAGACCGTGTAACCCGTAAGCGTAACCATCAAATACGTGATGGTACAAATAAAGC
>NZ_JAIHOM010000035.1 GCF_026130165.1 Spirulina subsalsa FACHB-351
CGGTAGGGCATACCGGATCTAAAGCTTGGGGAGATTTGCCCTCTAGCCTGGTTGGATCAATCCTGCTAGGTTATGGCGAGTCTGTGAACCAAGAATCCTCGTGCCTTTAGGCCGAGGAGTGTCAACTACTGGATATTTCTTCAATCCCGGACTGTATTGATAGTGGGGGGGATAGTTTGATCGAGAGAATTGGTATTGATTCAGAGTTTTGGCCTAGATCAATCCAGTTAGGGAACATCCTACTCCGTAGCAGATTCTAAGACAATAGAACTCAGAAATTGAAAAGATTTATGTAAGGTTTTAGTGAAGTTTACGGAATCATAGCTGAGTTTCTGAAGGAATAAGTACCTTGAATCGCTGACCCGAGAGGAGTGATTATGACTCTGACCACCCTAGGACTCATTTCATTAGGACTAGCTTCTGACACCTTTGCTGTCTCTGTCTCTAGTGGTTTACAAGTCCCTCAACTTAACTGGAAGAAAGCCATACAGATGGCCTTCTGTTTTGGACTATTTCAAGTATTCATGCCATTACTCGGTTGGGGAATTGGTCAAAATTTAGGGGTGGATTTAACGGTGATAAGTGGACAACTCACCGGGATTTTACTAACATTTTTAGGGCTAAAAAGTCTTTACGATGGGATAGTTTCTAATCCGGCACAACCCGAAAATTTATCCTTAGATGGTTTCACCCTGTTAGGATTAGCCTTTGTCTTGAGTTTAGATAGTTTAGGGGTAGGGGTTGGATTAGCTGGGGTAGAAATGGGGATTGTTGAGTTAATGACTATTCTCGGTTTGGTGACAGTGGCTTTCTCCTTACTGGGTTTATGGGTGGGTCATCATTTTGGGGCAATTTTTCAAGGTCAGTTTAAGGTATTAGGTGGCATTTTATTAGTGGGGATTGGGGGGCAAATTTTACTCCCTCATTTACCTTTCTGATTTTTGCGCGGTTTCCCCTCCCAGTACATGGCACGAGCGAGGGGAGTTTTGCTGAACTTAAATTGACAGGAGATGGGATGTAGACTGGTATTGTAAACCCCTACAGTCGGTTGGCTAAATTCCAGGATTAAACGCAGGGTGACGCGATCGCCCTTTTTGGCCGCCTTTAACAACCCATCCGACTTAAACAACGGTTTCGTAAGCTCTAAACTGCCATCTCCTTTCGGTTTTAAACAGGATTCAGCCGTGATTTTTTCCTTCAAGGTTTGTCCAGGAGCCACCAATCCAAACACTTGAGGCTGAGAGAGATCCACCTTCATTCCCGGCACCATCCGGATCACCCGTCGCGACTCTCCCTTAAGATCATTGAGAGTGCTACGCTCCCAATTGATAAACAGCGTCTCCTTCGGACACTTGTTTTTGATCGTGAGTGCGATCGCCTTTAACTGTTCCGGTTTATACAAATCGTCGAATTTAGACTCAATTTCCACCAAATCCTGTAAATTTTGCCGTTCTAAATCCGTTTTTAACGCCTCTTGATCTAACTTCACCGAAACAAACTCATCGAGATCCACCCACATCTGATAAAACACAAACGCCAAGACAATCCCATAAACCGCCAGCACTAAAATATTTTGTTGAACCGGATTTAGCATAGTTATTTAAACAGTAATCACCCCAAAAAAAGTAATTCTAAGTCTTCAACACTTAAACTCGTCTTCCCGGAAGGTTTTACCACTTCTTGACAAAAAAGCAAATTTTTGTAAACTCTATAAAAACAATTAAGAAATCGCCAAATTCTCCTCCAAATTCGTCATAATTACTTAAGGACCCCAAAAACACCCTGCATCTTACGCCATAGAAAACTTCACGAAATCTTTAGTCTTGTAGTTAAACTATCAATGAGTTGTGTGCAAAAATATAAACTATAACAAATAGCAAAAATCAAGCTATTTGCCCGGTTGTATTTGTACGGTGGAAACAACCAGAGGCTAACCTCAAAAACTATACGTTTAATCAGAACAAGAATCAATCAGGACAAGAATCAATCAGGACAAGAATCAATCAGGACAAGAATCAATCAGAACAAGAATCAATCAGAACAAGGATCAATCAGGAGACAGATCAATGCTCACCCACTATAAAGTAAAAACCGGAGAGAGTTTATCTAAAATTGCACGAGACTGGGGGTTATCTTTACCCAGCTTACTCGCCCTGAACCCCCAGATTACTAATCCCCATGTTATTCAAGTTAATGATGTCATTCATTTGCCCTCACTAGATACTAGCCGCTTTCCGAGTACCAGAGACGACCTTGATATTATGGCAAGAACCATCTTTGGAGAAGCGCGAGGAGAGTCCGAATTAGGACAAATAGGGGTTGGTTGGGTCATTATGAACCGAGTCGGCAAAAAAACATGGTATGGTCGCACCGTGGGGGAAGTGTGTTTAAAACCTTGGCAATTTTCTTGTTGGAATTCCAATGATGTTAACCATAGCATTATTAAATCAGTAGAAGAAAGCAATCCAGTTTTTAAGCAATGTCGAGAAAGTGCCGAAAAAGTGTTAACCGCATCCGTCCCTGATCCCACAGGGGGAGCTACTCATTACCACGCCAACTCTATAGCTCGTCCAACTTGGGCGAAAAGTGCAACCTTTACCGTACAAATTGGCAATCATTTATTTTACCTGTTGGGTTAGACGATGTTAGACGGGCAATGCCCGCAATCGCTGTTTGACCCCAGAATCCCCGCACCTTTAGGTCGGGGAGTATGTCAAATCAGCTAAGGCGCAAAGCACATCCAGCCCCTAAAGTGCGAAGTTTTCCCGCACCATCCTTCTGGTAAAAAGCTGAGGAGTTTGGCGAGTCCTTCCCATTCCGCCTAAGATGGGAAAGGATAAACCATCGTCTAACTCTGCGTTTAACACCAATGGAGCGTCAACAAACAGCATCCCGTCCTGTGCAGTGGTTAAAAGTTCTGTCTGGACTCTTTGCCCTACTGCTTATCTGGACCAGCACTATAACCCCAGCCTTGGCTCAAAACCAAGCCCAATCCATTCAACCCTATCTAGATCGGGTGCTTAACCAAGTGACGGAATTTAGCCTCGAAAATGGCATGAAATTCATCGTCCTAGAACGTCATGATGCCCCAGTCATCTCCTTTGTTACCTATGCGGATGTGGGTAGTACCGATGAACCTGAAGGCAAAACAGGTCTTGCTCATTACCTTGAACACCTTGCCTTCAAAGGCACAAAACGCATCGGCACCCGAGACTATGAACAAGAAGCGGTTTTATTAGATCAGCTAGATAACTTGTTTGAACAACTCAAAACCGCTAAAGCAGCAGGAGAGACAGAAAAAGTCGCTCAACTGCAAGCAGATTTTGATCAAGTTCATGCTCAAGCCAAAGATATAGCGATTCAAAACCAATTCGGGCAGATTGTGGAAAAAGAGGGAGGAGTCGGTCTAAATGCAGCCACTTCTGCGGACTCTACAGTATATTTCTACAGCTTCCCCTCTAATAAATTAGAACTGTGGATGTCCTTGGAATCAGAACGCTTCTTAGAACCCGTTTTTCGGGAATTTTTTGAAGAGAAAGAAGTCATTTTAGAAGAACGTCGTTTGGGAGTAGATAATTCCCCCATTGGTCAAATGGTAGAAGCATTTTTAGGGGAAGCGTTTACCACCCATCCTTATCAACATCCCGTCATTGGGTATGAAGAAGATTTACGCAATATGAGACGGGATAATATTCAAGAGTTTTTCGATCTGTACTATGTTCCCAATAACCTTACAGTGGCCATTGTAGGGGATGTCAACCCTAATCAAGTACAACAGTTAGCCGAGGTCTATTTTGGGCGTTATCCTAACCGACCGCAACCCCCTGAAATGACCTTAGTTGAACCACCCCAACAGCAAACCCGGGAAGTCACCCTTACCCTAGAATCCCAACCTTGGTATTTAGAAGGATTTCACCGTCCTGCCATCACAGATCGAGATCATGCCGTTTATCAGATTATGACCAGCATTCTGAGTGATGGTCGCACGTCTCGACTTTATAAGTCCTTAGTGGAAGAGAAACAGGTGGCTTTAAACGCCGAGGGATTTAATGGTTTTCCGGGAGATAAATACCCCAATTTGCTGCTATTTTATGCCCTAACTGCGCCGGATCATACAGTGGATGAGGTAGCGACGGCTTTAGAGACAGAAATTGAACGCATAAAACGAGAACCTGTTACTCAACAGGAATTAGATCGGGCTAAAACCCAAGCCCGGGCTGGTTTGTTGCGTAGTTTAGATTCCAATATGGGAATGGCGCAATTGTTAGTCAGTTATCAGGTGAAAACGGGAAACTGGCGGAATTTATTTCAACAAATTGAGCGCATTTCGGCGGTGACGGCGGCTGATGTGCAACGAGTGGCGCGTAAAACGTTTACGGCGAATAATAAAACAATTGGTCGTTTGTTGAGTGCTAACAATAATTAACAATTATAAATTATTAATTATCAATCATTAATTATCAATTATCAATTGTGAATTTTTCTCTATTCCCGACTAGCAGACTTATTCAGCAAGCCCTAGATACAGAGATATCCAAACCTTTCACGCTCAAAACCCTTGAATATTACCCAGACAACTGTTTCTATGTACACTCGGGATGGCATCCGCCTAGATGCAGATGTCTATACTCCTGATGAATCCGGGGAGTTTCCCGTGTTGTTGATGCGACAACCCTATGGGCGGAAAATTGCCTCAACGGTGGTTTATGCTCATCCCCGTTGGTATGCGGCCCAGGGCTATATTGTGGCGATTCAAGATGTGCGTGGTCGGGGAACTTCAGAAGGGGAGTTTGAGTTATTCATTCGCGAGGGAGAAGATGGAGAAGATGCGGTGAATTGGGCGGCACAATTGCCCAAGAGTTCGGGGGTCGTGGGGATGTATGGGTTTTCCTATCAAGGGATGACGCAACTCTATGCGGCTCAAAATCAACCCCCTGCCCTGAAAGCTCTGTGTCCGGCGATGTTGGCCTATGATCTTTATCATGATTGGGCTTATGAAAATGGGGCGTTTTGTTTACAGGGGAATCTGGGCTGGGCGGTTCAGTTGGCGGCGGAAACGGCTCGCTTAAAAGGGGATAGCACAGCCCACAAAATTCTCTACAGTGCCTCCCGAAACCTCCCGTTTTATGACCCTTCCCCCCGTTTTAAGGAGAGTCTGAATAAATACGCCCCCAGTAATTTCTATCAGCAATGGTTATATCACCCTGACCCTCAAGATTCCTACTGGGAACAATTCACCCCGGATTTAAGCCGGGTGGATTTGCCCATGTTCCATATCGGGGGCTGGTTTGACTCCTACCTGCGCGGTACCTTGCGTTTATATCGCCACTGCCTGACTCACAGCAGGGCTCCCCAACGGTTGCTGATTGGGCCCTGGGGACATATCCCTTGGTGTCGCCGCGTGGGTGCATTAGACTACGGTGCAGAGGCGGCGAGTCCGGTGGATGAGTTACAAGTGCGTTGGTTTGACCATCATTTAAAGGGTCGAGAGACTGGAGAGTTATCACGGCCTCCGGTGCGTCTGTTTATTATGGGGCGCAATCAGTGGCAAGATTTTGAGCAGTTGCCGCAACTTTCCCCTCAAGTGTACTATTGCCACAGCAATGGTTTAGCGAACTTGCGGGAGGATGGGGGGCAACTGCTCACAACTCCCCCGGATAGCTCCCAACGGGATAGCCTTGTTCATGACCCTTGGCGACCTGTTCCGGCGCTGGGGGGTCATGCTGCTACTCCGGCCGGGTCTTTTGAACGGAGCGTTCTTGATGGTCGTAGTGATGTGATTACCTATACTACGCCTCCCCTCTCTCAAGGGTGTCACATTCTCGGTGAAGGGCGGGTCTTAATTTACTGGGAAACGGATGTGGAAACTTTTGATCTGTGTGTTATTTTATCCGAGGTGCGACCGGATGGAACGGTGTACAATCTCACTCAAGGCTATAAACGTATAATTCGGTCGGTGGCGAGTCCTCTGGAAATTCCCTTACAGGAGACGGCTTGTTTTGTGCCGGAGGGTTGTGGTTTGCGCTTAAGTATTAGTGGGGCTTGTTTTCCGGCCTATCCGGTTAATAGTGGTCGAGGAGAAGGGAGAGGCATCCCAGAGTTCATTGATGGGCAAATTATTACGTTACATATTTTATCTGGTTTGGATACCCCCTCACGGGTTATCTTTAACCTGAGCGAAAGACTGCCGTTAGACCCGATAGGGTTAGCGGGAGATGTAAGCGAACCAGCTAACAGAACTGAGTGATAGCGAATCAAAAGGTATTGTCATGTCCTTGACGTTTTTGCGCTTCCTAGTCTAGCCTCAATCTATGCTGATATTAGAGTATTTTGGCAAGGTGTTTGGGAAGGTTACAATGGCGGTAGTACCCAATGGAACCAGTCAAGAATGTTCTAGTTGCGGAACGGTGGTCAAAAAATCCCTTTCTACTCGCACTCGTGTTTGTCGGTGTGGTTGTGAATTAGATCGTGACCATAATAATGCGGCACTCAACATCCTGCAAAAAGGAATAGGTACAGTAGGGCATACTGGAACTTACGGGCTAGACCCGTTAAACGCTTCTGGAGAAATGACCTCTACTTTGGTTGGAGCAATCCTGTCAGAGCAAGTTGCTTCGCAGACAGAAGAATCCCCCTAAGAATTGCCGAACGCAATTAACGGCGGGAGTGTCAAGTCATGCTCTGTTTTTTATCGTTAGGGAACTGTTGGTTTTATGAAGATGGCGCTTATTGTTGAAGATGGTGTAACAGACCGAGAATTTTTAACCCGTCAACTACAAGAGTCGGGTTTAACGGTGATTACGGCTGGAAGTGTGGAAGAGGCGCAAGGAAAATTGGGTCAAAGTAAACCGGATATTATTTTCTTGGATGTGATTCTACCGGGTCAAAGTGGTTTTGAGTTTTGTCGTTTTTTAAAAAGTAGTCCTGACACGAAACAAATTCCGGTGGTCATTTGTTCGACGAAGGGGACGGATGTGGATAAAACATGGGGAACTATGTTGGGGGCGGATGATTATTTAATTAAGCCTGTGGATCCTGATGCTTTGAAAAAAACGTTGAGTAAGTTGAGATTTTAGGCTTGAATGTTGATGCTCTCTGAGTGAACTCAAGTTATGGTGGGGGCGTTCTGACCATATTTCAGCTAAAATACAGGGGAGACGGTGAACTTGATGGCACTGTCTCGGCTCTTTTATGTTCAAAACCGTCGGGGACGGAGTTGCAAACCTAATTGTTCTGATGAGTAATACCGGATCTACTGTTGTTCGTGATAATACAATTGAACTCACGCCAAGTTATCGTTTACCTTTGTTTTTGTTGGTGGGGGCAATCCCTTTGTTTTGGCTGCAATTTTGGTTAGGGGGGGCGATCGCACTTTTTGCCGTTTTCCTCTGCATTCAAACGGCGACGCTGCGTTTAGTCTTTACAGAAACGGCACTAGATGTTTACCGGGGCCGGACTCTAATCCGTCATTTTCCCTATGAAGATTGGCAAAACTGGCGCATTTTTTGGCCGGGCGTTCCGATTTTGTTTTATTTCAAGGAGGTTAAAAGTATTCACTTTTTACCGATTATTTTCGATCCTGAAGCCCTAAAGGATTGTCTCCAACCTCTACCGCGCATCTAATTAATTATCAATGGTCAAGACTCAGTTCTCAAGGGCCAATGATCAAAGGATGAGTGGATTGATTATCAATTATCAATTTTTAACAAAATGTTGCGGAATTCCCCTTCCTTCCTTGCAGGGAGGGGATGAATAGCAACCCATAAACAAACTGAGCGATAGGGAATCATCGGATGAGCAGCTACAATGTGATCGGCAACAGCAAATCAAGATAATGTATAAGGCGTACAAGTATCGCATCTACCCAACCGACGACCAAAAAGCATCTCTCGCCAAGGCCTTTGGATGCTGTCGTTGGTATTGGAATTTTGCACTCAACCTATGCCAAGAAACCTATCTCAAGACAGGCAAAGGATTATCTCGTGGATATATCCAGGGTCTGTTGCCAGGGTTAAAAAAGGAATACCCTTGGCTAACGGATGCCTATTCCCAGTCCTTGCAAGTTGTTGCTCTCAATCTTTCCACTGCCTACAAAAACTGCTTTGAGAAGCGGGCGCAATTGCCCCGTTTCAAGTCAAAGCATGGTCGGCAGTCCTTAAGTTATCCCGCCAACGTTAAGTTTGAGGGAGACTATATCAAACTGCCTGGGAAGATTGGGCTAGTCTACTGCCATATTCATCGAGCATTTGAAGGGACAATCAAAACTGTGACTGTCTCCCAAAATTCTGATGGACAATACTATGCTTCGGTATTGGTGGATGATGGGCAAGAAACTCCCAGTCAGTCTACCGAAGGTAAAGCGGTTGGCATTGACGTTGGATTGACTCATTTCGCCATTACCAGTGATGGGTCAAAGTATGAGAATCCCCGTCATTTCGCCAAACACCACCGTAACCTTAAACGCCAACAACAAAAACTATCCCGCAAGCAAAAGGGGAGTCAGAATAGAACTAAAGCTAAACAAAAAGTAGCTAAGGTTTATGGCAAGACGACCCGTTGCCGTGAGGACTTTCTACACAAACTATCCCGCAAGATAGTCAACGAAAACCAAGTTATTGCTGTAGAAAATCTGAATGTAAAAGGGATGGTACGAAACCCCAAACTAGCCAAGGCGATTAGTGATGTGGGCTGGGGAATGTTCACCACAATGCTTAAATATAAAGCGGAGTGGGAAGGAAAAACCTATATTGAGGTTGACCGTTTCTTTGCCTCCTCTAAAACCTGTCACCTTTGCCTCAACCGAGTAGAGAGTTTGCCGTTAGATATGCGTCAATGGCAATGTCAACATTGTGGGACTTGCCATGATCGAGATGTCAATGCGGCACAAAACATCAGAAATGAAGCCTTGCGGATCTTGTCGTTGGGAACCAGCGATACTGCCTGGGGAGGGAGTGTAAGACAACCTGGCAAAACATCGGTTTTGTTAGATGCAGTTCCCGTTGAATCAGGAAGCCCCATCCTCGCCAACGGCAGGGTGGGGTAGTTCACTTCCCTATCTCCCCATCTCGCCTAATTTTTGATCCGTATTTTTGATCCATAGTACCAACCAGCACAATGAATTCTGACGAAACCCAAATTCCTAAACCTCTGTCTGACTCCGAGTTTTATGAGGAGACAACACCGGATGTTACGGAGGAGAGTACAGGATCTCAAAATCTCCAACCCTTGCCGGAGTTAACCCCTGTGGGAGTGAAACCTCAAGGAGGGGAAAATCAGCCACCGCTTCAGGATTTCGCCAAGCTGGACAGGGAATCGACTTCGGAGGATGCACCCAACTCTCTGGTTGGTTCAGAACTTAATGAGATGGATTTAGAGGCAGTCTACGAACAAACTGAACCCCCTATACCGCCTATGCCCCCCACGGATTTAGAACAAGAAGTGCGGGACTTAGAACGGCAAAAAGCCCAGCTAGAGGCGGAAGTGGCGGCATTGCGGGCGGAAAAACAACGCTGGTTAGAAGGGGAAACCCAACCCATTCAACAGGTTATTGAACAAATGATGCGGGAAGGGTTGAAGGAATTGGAAAGCCAGAAACAAGCTCTACAAGCGTCTGTAGAGCAGTTGGAGAAACGGCGCGATCGCATCTCCCAAGAAATGCGTCGTTCTTTTGCCGGAACGTCCCAAGAAATCGCCATTCGGGTCCAAGGGTTTAAAGAGTATTTAGTGGGCAGTTTACAGGACTTAGCGGCCGCGGCTGAACAGTTAGACTTACCCAACTATCAAAACCGGGACATTCCACCGGACACCGGGCGACGTTCCCCCCGAGGAGAAATGCCGGAGGAGGTACCGACTCCCCAATTCGCCAAGCAGAATTTCCTGGACCAACGGCGACAAGTGACGGCCATTCTGGATCAATATCGCACCAAACCGGACTATTATGGCCCCCCGTGGCAACTGCGCCGTACTTTTGAACCCATCCACGCGGAACGGGTGCAGGATTGGTTTTTTAAACAAGGAGGACGGGGAGCGATTCGTTCGATGGGGAGTCGCTTACAGAATATACTGGTGGCTTCGGCGGTGATTGGGGTGTTGCACAGTGTTTATCGCGATCGCCTGCGGGTGTTAGTGTTAGCCAACACACCGGAACGCCTAGGAGAATGGCGGCGCGGTTTACAGGACTGTCTAGGCATCTCCCGCAGTGATTTCGGCCCATCGAGAGGGATTGGTTTATTTGAGTCCCCAGAAGCTCTAGTCCAAAAAGCGGAACGTTTAGTCGAGGACAAGTTACTCCCGGTGATCATCATGGACGAAACCGAGGATCTGATTAACTTATCTCTCCTACAATTTCCCCTCTGGTTAGCCTTTGCCCGAGATCCCAATCAAAGTTCTAGTTATCTCTATTGAGACTAAACCAGTTCTCAATCTTCCGAGGTTGGAAGTAGTTTGTTTTTTTGCTGATACTTTCAGGGGGCTGTAGTCAGCAAGAGAATGTCTTGCGCTGGTTGTTTTTTCCCTTGGCACGGCAAAGATTTTGAGACTACAATTAGCATGGAGGGTGTCAAAATATCCCGGTTCACCTTGCACTGAGTCCGCATTAAGACGCGAATAAAAGTTGTGAAAGTTGGAGTTACTTTGGGCGAATACTCCGAGGATTGATTGAAGCAGAAGAGAAAATCGAATAAGGGATATCCCCCATGCCACTCGCACAGTAGCGGAACGTGGGTTTTGTGCTGATACTCTCTAATCCAGTAGATGAGGATTCAACTCATGGATGTTATTGCAGTTTCTCGGTTCTTGATTCCCTGTGTCCCGTTTCTGGTCAAAAAAGCCGGGGAAGTCGATGTGGGGGATGTCGTGAGCAAGGTGGGGAAGAATACATGGGAGGTCAGCCAGAAAATCTGGGCGGTGTTAAAGCCGAAAATTGATCTCGAAGCGGCGACGAAAGTCATTATGGAAGAGTTGGCGAAAAAGCCCGATGAAACAGTATGGCAAGAAGCCTTTAAGCAAAAACTCACAGAAATGTTGGAGAATGATGCGGAATTGAGGGCGGCGCTGGGGAAGATTAAAGAAGGCTCAGAAGAAGCTCATGAGGGGGGCGATTCGGTCACACAAACTATCCATACTATGGACGGGGGACAGGCGATCGCATCAATGAAGGATAGTAAAGCCGCTAACGTTGATAGTAGTGGAAGTAACAGCACTATCAACGTCACCCAGTCATGAATGACTATTTGAAAGGGAAAAAAGAATGCTAGCTGTAGGTTGGGTGCAGCGACAGCGAAACCCAACACCCCGCGCTAGCCAACATTTCAGCATTTCATGTTAATTCAACCCCCTTCATCATGAGAACTAAAGTTCTCTCGCTCCTCCAGTGTTCGTAGTGGGGATTTTAGTTCTCTCCTATGGCTTCTCAGCTAGTATCGGGTTCTCTTGACATAACTAGAACTTGTGAACTGAGTCGGGTCAATGGTCACACATCAAGCGACAGCTTGGGGGAATTGTCATGGAAAATAATCAGATTAGCCAACGAGTGGATCACGCTGAGAAAAGCCAAATTATCAGCAAAATGCTCAATAGCATGGCGATTAGTTTGTCCCTAGATGGCACCGGAAATCAGGTGATTATTTATCCAGATCGTTCTCTTGATCTGCCGAAGAAAACGCCACCTTTCCGGGAATTGGGGCCTAATCCCTATAAGGGATTACTGGCTTTTCAGGAAACCGACAGCGATCGCTTTTTTGGTCGAGAAACCCAAGTCGCTAAACTGTGGGAGCAACTGCGCACCCTTTACGAAAGTGACAGCAAATCCCGAATTTTAATCGTCTATGGGCCTTCGGGATCCGGGAAATCTTCCCTCGTGCGCGCTGGACTCATTCCCCAATTAGTCCGGCAACCGTTACCTGTACAAGGGGGGGTGAGGATTGCCTCCTTTATCCCCGGCACTCATCCCCTCGACGCTTTAGCGAATGCTTTAGCGAGGGTAGCGACGGATGATCTTTCTCCTGCGACGAAAAGTCTGGAGTTTCTGGATCTCATCCAAAAATTGGGCAAACGGCAGAATGAGGACAAATTTACTGGGCTATGGAAGATTGGGGCGATTTTACCGAATATTAATACTTGTCCGTTGATTGTATTGGTGGATCAGTTTGAGGAAATTTACTCTCAGTGTAAATCTGCCGAGGAACGGGATCTATTTATTGGGAATTTACTCTATGCGGCAGGCGATCGCGGTAAACAGGTGAGTGTGATTCTCACATTCCGCAGTGACTTTTTAGGGGAATTACAACAACATCCCCCATTATATCGGCTCTTCTCTGCCCCGGAACATGGGCATCTCATCCATCCCATGCTACCTGATGAGTTGCGGCGTGCGATCGCCAAACCCGCCGAACTCGCCCATCATCCCTTTGAGGATACCTTAATAGACTTATTACTCGAACAAATTGAAGGACGAGAGAACGCGCTCCCCCTCTTACAATTTGCCTTAAAACGCATTTGGGAAGGATTAAAAGTGGGTATTCCTGCGGTTAAAACCCTTGAAGAAATTGGCGGAGTGGGCGGCGCTTTAGCCGGAGAAGCCCAGCGTTTATATGAACAATTAACCCCCGCCGATCAAATCTTAGCTCGTCGTATTTTCTTAGGGTTAGTGGAAGTGGGAGAGTATGGAACTGACAGCCATTACAGTCGCCGTCGGGTGTTATTTTCTGAACTGGTTGCTCAACGGGAGGAAGAGGAACGAGTGCGGGCAATTATTCGCCAATTTTCTGAACCCAGTGTGCGGTTTTTAAGTGTTTATTCAGATCATAAAAATGGTGATACGACTGAAGAGAGGAAGCGCTATAACACCATTGAAGTTGCCCATGAGGCCTTAATTCGCAATTGGGGTCAATTAGGAGAGTGGTTGAAGCAACATGAGCAGAAGTTAGCCAGAAAGCGACGCATTGAACAGCTTGCTCAAGAATGGTTAGATGCAGGCAAGGTAAGCGGTTATTTACTGAAGGATCGACCTTTAGATGATGCAAAAAAGTTCATGGCGACTTGTGATTCTGAAACGAAATTGTCAAGTTTAGCTTTGGAGTTTGTGAAAAAAAGTCAATGGAAGCAAAGAACCCGTTTAGGGATGCTCTTGAGCGGTTTATTTTTGGGTGTATTTGTACCATCTATTTATGCAATTCATACACAAAAACTGAACGAAGCAACCCAAATTTTAAATACAGCAGAGGGGAGTTGTCCTCGTAACCCTAGAATAGTGGGAACTTTACAATACCTTAAATTCGCAAGTTTGTTTGATCGTAATCTTTTAACCCGACCTCAATCCAACTTATGTTATGCTGTCATTACTAATATCAATCTTGACGGATTTACTTTCATAGAATCTGATTTCCAAAATGCTAACTTACAAAAAACTAAGTTAAGAAAAGCCCTTTTAGACAACACAAAATTTCAAGGAGCTTTTCTAGAAGAGGCTGATTTTCGTGATTCTGTTTTAACTAAGGCAAAGCTTGATTGTTTCAATAATGATTGTTCTAACTCTGACAATATAACACAATTAAGTAATGCAGATTTTCGGAAAACAACCCTCCTTAATACGAGCTTCAAAAATGCGGTGATGTATAACGTAAAACTTGATCAAGCAAAGTTATATGGTACTGATTTAAGTGAAGTCAAAGGGTTAACCAATAACCAATTAGATGGGGCAGAACTTTGTCAAGTTACCTTACCCGATTATTTGCGAAATGACAAAAACCTTGATCCAGACCGGGATTGTAATGACGCTATTAGATTAATGATTACTTCACTCAAGGATGAATAAGTTGTATCGAAATCCCGTAACTTTCATTTTTCAACCTCTCACCGATTAAAATTTTACAGATGTTTGTATTGCGTATTTTGGGGGGTATAGTCATCTGGATGTATCGGGTTGTCTTGATACAAGTGACCGAGGAAACTCTTGACAATTTGCACCAAATTAGATAGAATGAAACTATTGTTTTTTAAGTATTTATTGGAAAAAATAAAAATTTTGAGGTCGGTAATTTCTGAACATTAGACAGTTCTAAATCAAGATAAATAACTATGCTTCCCCTAGACATAGCCATCCAAAAAATTCAACAATTGCCTCCTGAGCAATGGCAAAAGGTGCTTGAATTCATAGAATTCTTAGAATACCAATCTATGCACCAGCAAAAAGCAACTAAAACCGTAGAAACTTCTGAGATTTCATTTGCAGAGGCAGCCAAAGAATTTATTGGCTGTCTCGATAGTGACTTAGAAGATTTGTCCTACAATCCTAAGTATTTAGAAGAGTTAGGTCAAGAATGAGTCCAAAAATTATTGTAGACACTGGAGTTTTAATTGCTTTTCTCTTGCCCAAGGATAAATTTCATTTTTGGGCTGTTAACCAATTTTCAAAAATTACTGCTCCTGTCATCACCAATGAGGCAGTAATCACAGAAGCCTGTTTTCTAGCCCGAAGGATTCATCAAGGGCCAGCAACTATTTTAAAATTAATCAAACAAGGATATCTGGTTATACCTTTTACCTTAAACCAAGAAATAGAGGCGATAGAGAGCCTGATGCAACGCTATATTTCAGTCCCCATGTCGTTAGCCGATGCCTGTTTAGTGAGAATGAGTGAAATGTATGAAGATAGCCAAATTCTAACCCTAGATAGTGATTTTACAATTTATCGAAAACACCGAAACCAAACGATTTCCATCATTATGCCACTCAATAATTAAGCCAACTCGTAAAAATGTGAACAGATTATCCCCTAATATTAAGATCAGGTTGTTATTATCAAAAAAAAGCCCCCATTTTATCAAAATAGAAGCTTTTTGTAAAGTTACTTTCTAACACTCAACAAATGTGCTGGCCAGAGTCTACTCGTGACGGCTTTTCCTTCCCTTGTCGTCTACACTTAAGAAAGTTTTATCTCCGATTTTTGCCCGTTCTTTTGAGTATGAATTGCGATTACGCTTTTCCAATTATAGCTAGTCCTAATGAGACGTGAACTCTGGGCTATTGTCCTATGTCGATTCCAGGCGAGCCTTTTTTGCACGACTCAGATAGGTTCGCTATATCTGTTTCCAATTATGTGGTAGCTTTCGATACCAGACGCTTTGATCAGGACAGCAAGCCAATTCCCCGTTTCCATTTTCAAGTTGATGTAGAGTACAGGTTTGACCGTACAAGTCAACTGTCTTAACTCCATTGAAGGTATCTATATCACTTTGAAGACTATACGGTACACTAGAAGATGAAACTGAATCGAAACTATAAATCTCAGCACCACATTTTGATAAAGCACTAATAGCTTGTTTTCTCACAGTATCATTTCCATGCTCTACAAGCATTGTTAAAACCTTAATAGCTGTTCCTTGATACCGTCCTAACTGTAGTAGCGCTTCTGCCGCAGCTACAGCATTTTCTTGAATTATCTTGGTAGCATCTTGTGGATCTGGCTTTTCCTGACTCTCTGCTTTTTTAAACGTCAAATAATCTTCTAAGGATTTGCGTAAGGAATAGCTTAAACGAGTCACTTGAGAACGGGGTGAAAAGTTCTGTAATCCCAGTTTAAACTCAACATCTTCAATCTCATTCTGGTCAAATTTTGCCCGAATGAGTTGATCAATTTCCCATTGAATCTCTTCCAAATTTGCCCGCAGTTTAGGATAATCCGTCATGGTTTTTTTCCTCATAATAGGACGCTGAAAAGCTGGAAATTCCCTAGAATCTTGGGTAGCACCCGCGAAGGTCTGAACTTGCTCTCTACCCTGAAGAAATGCGATCGCCTTTTCCCCATCCACCAAACCCGCACCCGTTGCCAAATCAACACCCGGCTGCGCAGGATAGCCCCCCGAAACTGGGTTAGAATACCCCCTCACAATATCCCGCGTCGTTTCTCGTAAAATTCGCCTAATCTCAACCGGGGTAAGATTCGGTTGCACTTGTCGCAATAAGGCACAAATTCCCGCCACTTGGGGGGTAGCGGCCGATGTTCCACTGAAGGCTGCCCAGCCATCTTCGGCATCGGTTCCGTCTCCAATGGCGGCATACTTGCGGTCAAGCTCACTAC
The DNA here is from genome assembly GCF_026130165.1 of Spirulina subsalsa FACHB-351. Lineage (GTDB taxonomy): Bacteria > Cyanobacteriota > Cyanobacteriia > Cyanobacteriales > Spirulinaceae > Spirulina_A > Spirulina_A subsalsa_A. The sequence goes on from NZ_JAIHOM010000035.1 coordinate 16,079, forward strand.
CGGGGGGAACAGGTAACAGGATATAGTCGCCATGGGGACTTTTCCCCACTAAACCACAGATATCCGGAACAGGACGCTGGGGATACACCACACTGACAAAACCACTGGCCGCGTCACTAGCTTCTAACTCCCCTTGGCCGTCTTGGGGATGCCAATATACCCCCCCAACGGCAATCACATCCGGGTGTTGAGCGGGAAACCCCCAACCCCCATTTCCAGCCGCAAAAAGTACCACAATCCCCCGATAGACGGCATCAGCAACGGTGGCCGCCAATACCCGATCATGGGCAGAGAGTTGATCCCCCCGTAGGTTTGACCCCCAACTACAGGAGATAATGTCGGGATGGAGGGCAATAGCTCGTTTTAATCCGCCGATACAGTTGACGTTTTTGCCCGGTTCGTTCTCTCGGACTGTGATGTTGGTTTTAATTACAGTCAGTTGAACATCGGGTGCGATCGCCAACAAATTCGCAGAAACCCCTGTCCCGTGACCATTTTCGTCCCACTCTGGGTCATCCGCCCCGGGGCCGAGAACCACATTCACCTGATAGTTCTGTTCCTTAAAATAGTGATGTCGATACCATCCCGTATCCACGATTACCACTCGGACTCCTTGCCCCCGAATGCCCTGTTCATGCACCTTCTGGGTATTGAGTCCCCGCAGGAGATCCTCTGGAATCTGAAGATAATCACTCCTGACGGCTGGAGGCAAGGGGGAGGGAATTTTATACTGGAGATAGGTCAGGGGTTCATTAATAGCAATGCCGTCTAAAACATCCCTTAAAGCGGCGGTTTTCGTCGTATCGATGCGCCCAAATTGTTTGGTGTCCGGGGTGTTGATAAAATTAGACGTGGTGATGACTCCTGGTGCCGTCATAACGGGTCGATCGAAGGTGATCAGTTGAGTAGCAAGGGATTGCTCATACACCTCGACGGGGGCGGCAATTGTGAGGGAAAATGCCCCCTCTTCTAAAACCTCAAAACCCAGTTCTGATAAGCGTTGGCGGGCTGTTTCTAAAGCGGTGCGATCGCCATAAAAACCCCGCACATTTTCCTGTGTGACCGCCTCAGCGCTAGAAAGCAAAGACCCCCCACTCTGAGAACGAATAACAGCCTCAGCATAAATCTTAGGTGGAAAAGGTGCAGACAAAAGCGCATCGGGAAGCTCGACCTCAGACATAGCATTTCACCAGTCTTAACACTTCCGGTTGTAGTTATAAATACCTAGGGTGTCACGGAATTGAATTAAAACTTTACAATAACAATCATGGGTCAACAAACGTAAACTATTGATATCTCGCTTAACCTCATCACCCGTAAAGTATCTTAGGGGTTAGGCATTCGGGAACTTGGCTACAAGATAGCCTAAACGCTTTGGGAGAGGATACCTCTACTTTTTCAGGAGAAATCCTGTCTAAGCAAGTCACCTCGGTGAACAAAGAATCCCCCGTTATAGCGACGAGAGGAGCTTAACGGTGGGAGTAGTCAATTTTCCAAAAACCACTAAATCCACTGTAAATAGTGCATCAACTGCGCCACTTGATCCCCTTTTAACCCTAAACGGCGCTGAAAATCGGCCAAATTGCGATAATTCCCCCCCCTCAGCCGCTCCTGGACAATCCGTTCCGCTAACGCCCCATCCACCAGAGGAAGCTGACTTAAATCCTGCAACGGCGCTAGATTGGGATTACACCGTTGGGGACTCTCTACACTGTCGTGATCATAAAAATAAAAGCCTAAAATCGGCTCTAGGGGCCGTAAACGAGCCACCGGGACACTTAAGGCCGCCGCAATATCCTCTAAACACAAAAACTGAACCCCCATGGTCGTTAACTCCACCAGCGTCCGCGCTTGGTGGATAGAGAGTCCGGGTAAACGTAACCAGTCATCAATACTGGCCCGATTGACATCTAGGATAATCCCTAACTCCGCTGCGATCGCCACCTCCTCCAGCGACTGCAAACGATAATAGGGATCCTTCAAGATTCTCGCCCGTTTTTGCCCCCGATTAAACCCCAACACCTAAAGATGCTCCAACAATTGACGGCGCTTTTGTTCAAACTCATATTCCGATAACAACCCCTCCTGACGCAACCCCTCCAACTGCCGCAACGCCTCCGCCACAGCCCCCACCTGTTCCGGTTTACTTCCCGCCATCTGCCGCCTCCCAGCCCCCCCAAAACCGCCATTAAAACGCTCCTCAAACTCCTCCGAGGGTAACAACAAATACCACACCGCCTCAATAGCACTCGCCACATGGGGAATCGGCGTAGCAAACAACAACAAATACACCACACCCCAACCCGGTTGGCGCAAATAAAACTTATGTAACCCCACCAGAGGCACCACCATCGGCATCACCGCCCCCACCAACGCCAACAACACCGCAACCTTTTGATTTCTGGGCTGTTGCCAAAGACTCTCTAACACAGAAACCCCCTTATGTCTCCTTACCTTCGACTCACACCGTCCCCCCACTGACGGATACGGAAAACCGAATTGTCCCCAGACTTTGCTCTGTTTTAAAATATTCTCTAGAGAGACTCTTTAAAAAAAGTCATTCGGTAAACCCACTATAACAATCAACGCAGAGGAATCATGGGATTTTTTGAATCCGAAGTTGTGCAACAAGAAGCCAAACAACTCTTTGAAGATTACCAGTCCTTGATCCAACTCGGCAGCGAGTACGGCAAATTTGACCGCGAAGGCAAAAAAATCTTCATCGAGCGGATGGAAGGCCTAATGGAACGCTACCGCATTTTCATGAAACGCTTTGAACTCTCCGAAGACTTCATGGCACAAATGACCGTTCAGCAACTCAAAACCCAACTCGGTCAATTTGGCATCACCCCCCAACAAATGTTTGACCAAATGCACCTCACCCTAGAGCGCATGAAATCTGAAATTGAGCAATAATAAAACCCGCCGCACAGAGCAGGCCTTTCTGCTCCGTTCTAGCGGGTTTTCACTGTAAGTCCTAGAATCCTAAAGTCCTAGAATCCTACTGGGGACGACGAAATTGAGATGCCGCCGGGAATTGCTTCACAGGCTCATTTTTCAGCGCTTCCAACATAAAATCACGCCAAATGGGAGCCGCATAACCGCCCCCCGTTATCCCCTTGCCCAAAGGACGGAAATTATCATTACCAATCCAGACCGCCGTTGAGAGTTGAGGAACATAGCCCACAAACCATACATCCCGCTCCGAGGAAGTCGTTCCAGTTTTCCCAGCGGCCGGGCGACCAATATTCGCCGCCGTACCCGTTCCCCCTTCAATCACCCCCTTTAAAACAGCATTCAAAGAAGCCGTTGCCCAAGGATCTAACACCAATTGGGGATTGGGCGTATTATCTAAAATTACATTGCCTCGGCTATCCGTCACCCGTACCATAATCGTCGGTTCCGAGTGCCAGCCCGTACTGGCAAAGGTAGCATAGGAACCCGCCATTTCCAAAGGAGTCACCCCAATCGCCCCCAGAGGCAGAGAAACCACCGGATCCAAGGGGCTTTTAATCCCCAAGGTGCGACAGACTTCAATCACATTCTTTAAGCCCACCATCTGACCCAACTTAACCGCCGGAACGTTGCGAGATTGAATTAAAGAATCCCGTAAACTCATGGGGCCAGCAAAACCGCCGCCGTAGTTTCTCGGAGAATAGTAAGCCGCACCATCCCGATAACGAACCGGACTATCATCTACCACGGAATAGGGAGTAAACTTCCCACTGGCAAAGGCCGCATAGTACACATAGGGTTTAAAAGCCGACCCCGGTTGACGCAGAGACTGAATCGCCCGGTTAAACTGACTTTCCCGGTAGTTTACGCCCCCGACCAAGGCTTTGACAAAGTGGGTGCGAGGGTCCACGGCCACCAAGGCCACTTGATCGGCATAGAGTCCACGACCTCTTAAACGACGGTGGGCAGTGGAGACTTTCTCCTCTGCCATTTTTTGGAAGTTATAGTCTACCGTCGTTTGTACCCGCATCCCCCCTTGTAAAACGGCATCTTGACCAAAACGCTGCTGGAGTTCACTAATCACCGCTTCCGTTACATAGGGCAGTTCACTCGCTTTCCAAGCGGTGGGGCGACTGACTAACAAGGGTTCGGCTCGGGCCGTCGCTTCTTCCTCGGCGGTAATCCAACCCAACTCCCGCATCCGGGTTAAAACCATTCCTTGACGGCGTTTGGTTTCTTTATAGTTAATGAAGGGGCTGTAATCTTCCGGGGCTTGAATTAACCCCGCCATAACAGCCGCTTCTGCGAGGTTAATTTCTGAGGCAGGTTTGCCGAAATAACTCTGGGCGGCAGTTTCTGCGCCGTAACTGTTATGACCCCAATAGATTGTATTGAGGTACATTTCCAGAATTTGATCTTTGGTGAAAATCTGCTCCACTCGAATAGCTAAGACCGCTTCTGCCAGCTTCCGACTGACGGTTCTTTCCCGGGAGAGAAAGAGGTTTTTCACCAACTGCATGGTGATGGTTGACCCCCCTTCTACGACGGAACCTTGCCGCCAGTTGGCCAATAAAGCCCGAGCGACACTGTTGGGATTAATCCCCTCATGAACGTAGAAATGACTGTCCTCAATGGCCAGAACCGCACGCTTGAGTTCAGGTGAGATTTCATCGAGTTTAACCACACTCCGGTTATACTCACCGTGCAGACTGTCGAGTAACTTCCCTTTAATATCGTAAATATAGGTCGTTTCAGTGGGAACATAGTTCCGAAGCACCCTTACATCGGGTAGATTCCGAAAACTGACCGCTAACCCCACGAGGCCCCCTGCCACAATGGAACTGGTCAGCATGGTGATCCCAATTAATGTCCCTCCGGCTACTTTGGCTGTGCCTAGGGCAAAGTCCAGAGCGGGAGTTCTGGGGATTTGTTTTTCTGGTTTTTGTCGAACAGTGCTGGTCGCCACGGTGATTTCACTTCCTCACTCAAAAAAAGATTAAATGCTCTGAGGAGAGACAGAACTTTAGAATTAGTCTAGGCAGTTATCTATGAAAGTTTAGCTTATTGTTAAACAATCTTGGGACAGAGAGCATATTTTATATTGTGCCAATTTAGCAAATTTGGGCTAAAGCAATACAGTTTAAATGTACTGCCATTAGACCGGGGGTTTTTGACACTATATAATACAAACCGCATAGTAGGAACGGCAACAATCTATGATCAAGGGGGGTAGGGTTCATCCCCCCAGCTTGAATTGGGACTTTTAGACTGTACATTAACATGACATTGGACTTTTTGACTTCAGACCTGAGTTGGCTAGAACGGGGAACCCACGAAATCTTCCCCAATCAGCCCAATTCCGGGGAAATTGAGGAAAATTTAGCCTTATTCCTGAGTAAAGTGGATCGACCATTGCGGGTCAAGTTGGGGATTGACCCTACAGGGGCGGATCTCCACTTAGGACATAGTATTCCTTTCCGCAAGTTAAGAGCGTTTCAGGACGCAGGCCACAGGGCGGTGGTTATTATTGGGGATTTTACGGCACAGATTGGGGATCCGACGGGTAAATCTGAGGTGCGCCGCCAGTTAACGCCAGAGCAAGTGAAGGCCAATGCTCAGACTTATTTAGATCAATTGCGTCCGGTGTTGGATTTTGAGACTCCGGGACGGCTGGAAATTCGCTATAACTCGGAGTGGCTGGGGGGTTTGGATCTCAAGGAAATTATCGCCCTGTTGGCTCAGATGACAGTGGGGCAAATGTTGGCGAAGGAGGGATTTTCGGAGCGTTATCAACAGGAAAATCCGATTTATCTCCATGAGTTTCTCTACCCGTTGATGCAGGGCTATGATTCGGTGGCAGTGCAGGCGGATGTGGAGTTAGGAGGAACGGATCAGAAGTTTAATCTGTTGGTGGGTCGGGATCTTCAGCGTCATTTTGGCCAGAAACCGCAATTTTGCCTATTGTTGCCGTTGTTGCTGGGCTTTGATGGGGTGAATAAGATGTCAAAGTCGCTCAATAATTATGTGGGGCTGACGGAAGATGCACTAACGATGTACTCGAAGTTGGAAAAAACGCCGGATGCCTTGTTGGCAGATTATTTTACGCTGTTGACGAAGTTAGATATTGCCCAGTTGCCGGAAAATCCAAGGGAGCAACAGAAGTTGCTGGCCCTGGAGGTGGTGGCGCAATATCACGGTCGGGAGGCGGCCCAGAAGGCCCAGGAGGCAGCACAGACGCTGGTCAAGGGACGGGCGCAGGAGGCGGAGGCGGTGCCGGAATATTCTCTGGCGGGGGTGGAATTCCCGGCGAAGTTGTTCTATATCTTGGGGGCGAGTGGGCTGTGTAAGAGTAGTGGGGAAGGTCGCCGACAAATTCAAGGGGGGGCGGTGCGTTTGGATGGGGAGAAGGTGATGGAGGTCGATTTAGAGTTCTCTGGGTCGGAGGATTTGCAGGGTAAGGTGTTACAGGTGGGTAAGAAAAAGTTTGTTCGTCTGATTCTCTAGTTTTATTGAAGTTCTCATGTCTCCAAGTGACCGGATTATTGTGCCTTTGGATGTGCCGACGGTGGAGGGTGCGATCGCCCTTCTGGATAAACTGCCCGAGGTCACATTCTGGAAGGTCGGCCTGCAACTGTTTATTGCCGCTGGGGTGGAAATCCTAGACCTGCTCAAACAACGGCAAAAACGCATTTTTTTAGACCTCAAACTCCACGACATCCCCAACACCGTGGCTGGGGGGGTGGCCTCTGCGACCACTCACGGGGTGGATTTACTCACCCTCCACGCTACCGCCGGACGGGCTGCCCTAACGGCGGCTGCCCAAGCCGTGGGGGTGCATCCCCAGCCAAAACTGCTCGCGATTACCCTCTTAACGAGCCTGAATGCCCGTGAGTTGGCTTTTGACCTCAAAATTCCCCTAGAACTGCCGGAATACGTCTTACAGATGGCTTTGTTGGCCAAGGAATCGGGCATTGATGGGGCGGTTTGTTCTCCCCAAGAGGTGGCCCAGTTGCGGGAGATTTGTGGCCCAGATTTTTTGTTAGTCTGTCCGGGGGTGCGCCCGACTTGGGCGGAAGCGGGAGATCAACGGCGGGTGATGACTCCCCGTGAAGCCCTAGACGCGGGGGCGGATTATTTGGTCATTGGTCGCCCGATTACGGCCGCGTCGGACCCGGTGGCGGCTTGGCAGCGCTTGGTTGAGGAGGTGGCAAAGGGTTAATGATTAAGGGGTTGTGGGGTTTGACTGTGCTGTGGCTCACGATCTGGGCTGGGGCTTCTCCGGGAGTCGCTCAACCAGCCCGTTATCGTTGCCCAACGGAGCTTGAACCTTTGGTGGAGTTGATGTTACGGGATTTACCCAGTTATGCTAACCGGGTAATCAGTCGTTCACGGATTTTGTCGGGTCAGGATAGCCGCACGTCGGTTGTTTTGGCAGGTCGCCCCGAGTTTGACCCCCTCAGTTTGGGCTTCGGACAACCGCCTCCTCCCCCTACGGCAGACCCCCAACAGGTCTTTTTCACGACGTTAGAACGGCAATACTATCGGGATCGGATGGTGGAGCGTCAGAATTTTTACTGGTTATTTTTGACGAAAACCCCGAGTGGGTGGCGGGTGGCGACGTTGCTCACTCGTTTGGGGACGACTTCTCAGAAGGATCCTACACCCCCTCGGGAGAGTCATGAGGGCATTATGGGTCAGGCGGTGGCTTTGTGGTTGCGGGATTGTCGCGCTGGGGCGGTAAAACCTTGAGTAATCTTGACCCGTTAAGACCCAAAGTTAAATGATCAACTGTCCACAGTTTTCTGTTGCAATTTATTGCCGATGGTGGGTTCTGTTCCGTCGAGAATACGCTCAATGTTACTGCGGTGACGGATGATGACGTAGAGGCCGGCCATTGCAGCGAAGAGACAGAAGGGGAGGGGTTGGCCGAGGAGGAGCATGAGGAGATTAACGGCGATCGCACCACAAATGGACCCCAAGGACACAATCCGCCAGATGCCTAGGACAAGGGCGAATACGGCTAAAGTACCCAGCGCCACCCAAGGATTCATCACCAGCAAAACTCCTAAACTCGACGCTACGGACTTGCCCCCCTGAAAACCTAACCAGACTGATTTACTGTGACCAATAATGGCGATGATGCCCGCGAGGGTAATTAACCAAGGTTTCGCCGTCAGGGGCAATTCTGAGGCCAGACTGGGGAGGGTATAGAGGAGATGAACTAAGGCAATAGCCAGCGCCCCTTTGAGCAGATCAATCAATAAGACAGCTAGGGCGGCTTTTTTCCCGACGTGGCGTAAAACATTGGTGGCCCCAGTTGATCCGGAACCTTGTTCGCGAATATCAATCCCTTTCAGCCAGCGCGCTAATAAATACCCGGTGGGAATTGACCCCAACAAATAGGCACACAAAATGAGCAAGCCACCAATAATCAATGACACAATAACCAGTCCTCAGATACAGCGATTAAGCCCTACTGTTAGGGCTTTTGTTAAGCGGGATTTCTCAAAGCACTCCCCGATCCCATTTTAGCAGGATGTGACCTGAATCAATGGGGGGATAGGGAATGGGGAATGGATGGATCCTGCACCCTAGGAGTCTCGACTTTCCCTTAATCGTTGGGCAAAACGCCAGATTTCGCCAATCCAGAGAATCACTGAAGTTCCGCCAATAATCCAAGACCAATCTTCTAGGGAGAGGGGAACCGTGCGGAAGACTTCCCCGCCAAATTGAATGATCACCACCTGCCCGACTAAAATAGTAGTTGCGATCGCCACAAAACTCCAATTTTCATTTAACTTGTTAAAAGCCGACTGTTTCAGCCCCAAACACCGGGCATTAAACAAGTTCCAAAACTGCAACATCACAAACACCGCAAAAAAGATCGACAGTTCATAATCCGTCATCAGATGATCCCGTTGGAGATAGAGCAGAAAGCCCACCAAAAAGATCAAGAAAACCACCCCACTGATACAAATATTCCAGCCCATCTTACCGGAAATAATAAAAGCATCTCGGGGACGGGGAGGATAGTCCAAAACACTATCATGAGGCGGTTCTGTGGCCAGTGCTAGGGCGGCAAAGGTATCCATAATCAAATTGACCCATAACATTTGAGTCACCGTCAGGGGAAGGGAAACGCCGATAAACGGGCCTAATAAAGCAATCCCCAAAGCCACCACATTAATCGTGAGTTGGAACAGAATAAAGCGTTGAATATTCTCATAAAGCGATCGCCCCCAGATAATGGCATTGACGATACTTTGAAAGGAATCATCCAACAAAATAATATCACTGGCTTCCTTCGCGATCGCCGTTCCACTCCCCATAGCTAGCCCCACCTTCGCCTGTTTCAGGGCGGCCGCGTCGTTGGTGCCATCCCCCGTCACACCCACCACTTCTCCTTGTTCTTGCAACAGTTTCACCAAACGCAACTTATCCAACGGTACCGCACGGGATAGCACCTTTAAAGACTTCACCCGTTCCCTCGCCTCCTCATCCGGCATCTGGCGAAATTCTGGCCCCGTTAAACAGCCCATTTGCCAAGTGCTTTCATCCTCACAGAGTCCAATTTGACGGGCAATTTCCTGAGCCGTTTCCGCCCCATCTCCAGTCACCACCTTGACCTGAATTCCCGCCTTGCGACAAGCTTGGATAGCTTGGGGAACTTCTGCGCGTAGGGGATCTTCAATGGCCACAAAGCCCAGCCAATTGAGATAATGCCCCATATTCTCTAGGTCAAACTCTACTAAATTATCGGGCAAATCTTGATAAGCAAAACTGAGAATGCGCATTCCTCGTTTTTGATAGGTCGTAATCGCCGCCAAAATCGGTTCCTTATTGTGTAAGGGGAAAACCCCATATTCCGTCAGGATATGGGAACAGCGTTCTAAAATCACTTCCGGGGCCCCTTTAAGATGGAGAATATCCTTCCGCGTCACCCCAGAGCGCCCCAAGGTCGCCATCCATTTATTTTGGGCCGAGAAAGACATCCGAAAATGGATATGAAAACCTCGGCGATAATCCATATAATCCAGCTTTTCGTGATCCAACCACAACAGCAAGGCCCCTTCTGTCGCGTTGCCAATGGCCTCCACTTGCCCATCTGCCAACAGATCCAAGTCCGCCGTACTGTTCCCAGCAATGGCCTCCGCAATCAAACTGCGATTAAACTCCAAATCCGTGAACTTCGTACTGTGAAGACTAGGGAAATTCACCTCATGGATCATCATTTTATTGCGGGTCAACGTTCCCGTTTTATCGGAACAGATCACCGTAGCCGCCCCAATCGTTTCACAGGCGTGCATCCGCCGCACCAAATTATTAGACGCGGCCATCTTCTTCATGCTATAGGCTAGAGACAGGGTGACACTCATGGGCAATCCTTCCGGCACCGCCACCACAATAATCGTCACGGCCACCATAAAGTATTGCAACAGAGAACTACTGACCTCCGTCGTCAGCCAGCCCTCTTTCAGCGTAGGTAAGAAATCCAACAGTAAGCCAATGGCCACCCCTACCCCTGCAACGGCCAAGCCCAACAACAAACTTTTGAGCCAAGCCTTGAGGCCATCTTCCGTCAGCCAAGGGGGTAACTCCCAAGACTCATCAATTAAACCTAAGCCATCGGACACTACCGGCCCCCAAACCGGAGTCAAAAACACCACCACACTGAGGATTAAAACCCCCAGAAAATAGCCTTGAGGGGCCGTGAGGAGTAATTCACGAGTCAACAGGCCGCGCAGCAGGAGAGCGCTAAAAATCAGCGTGGCAAAAGATAAACCCACCAAACCAATTAACTGGCTGAGTTTTTCTAACTGTTGATTGAGGGGCGTTTCATCCCCCGATTCCACCGTAGCCACCGCCGTAGCCAGTTGACCGATTTCCGTTTGATCTCCCACGGCAGACACAGCAAACAGACCATTGCCCTGATCCACAATGGTACTGCGGTATACATTAAATATCGGGTAAGTGTCCTCATGGACCCCTTGTTCTTCCGCGTCCTGGCGCGTCATTTTCTGGATGGTTTCCGATTCTCCGGTAATCTTCGATTCATCAATCAACAAAGACACCGTTTCTAACAGTTCCCCATCGGCCGGAATTTCTTCCCCCTGTTCCACATAGACCACATCCCCCACCACTAAATCCTTGCGAGGAATGGTCGTGAAACGTCCATCCCGCATTACCCGCACCTGGACATCATCCACATATTGATTGAGGATGGCAAAGGCTTGATTAGCACGGTACTCATTGATAAAGGCCAAGGTCGTGGCTAAGAAAATAGCCATAATAATCCCTAGGCCTTCCACATATTCCCCTTGAAATCCGCCAACGACCAAAGCAATAATGGCCGCAATCATGAGAATGCGAATTACCGGGTCAGCGAACTTCTCCAAAAACAAGACCCACCACGGATCCCGTTTTGGGGGGGTTAAGACATTGCGTCCGTATTTCTGACGATTGAGTTCAACTTGTTCTGAGGTGAGTCCCTGCTTAACAATGGCGCGATCGCGCTGGTTTGGGGTCAACATAGATAGAGAAAGGGCGTTACCGAAAGCATAGGCTAAATAACCAATGTTCTTTTTATCCTAACCTGCCGACAGGATGTTAGATTATGATAACATTTGTAAATATTGTCAGGCCTTAGCCTTGGGGAATTCCCACGCCAGACCGCAATCCCAATTTAATTTTAGGAGATTAATAAATGCTAACCCTCAAAATTGTTGTTTATTTAGTGGTGGCCTTCTTTGTCAGTTTGTTCGTTTTCGGTTTTCTCTCCAATGACCCCTCTCGGAGTCCGAGTCGTCGCGATTTGGAATAATATCAGCCTTGGGTCAGCCTAATTTTTACCAGAAGGATAGCGCGGGAATGCTCCCGTCCATAACCCATCTTATGGGAAACCCATAAGATGGGAGAGAAAAGCCCCCGCGCCTTAAAAATTAAACCGCCAAATCTGGCCAACCGCGCCCTCTAGGGGCAAGTTAGACCTTGCCCCACCCCCCAAAACTCCGAAGCTGTGGCTCAAGTCAGGATTGCCTACTCTACTCCTCCCCCTCTGTCTCTAAATTTTGACAGCTTGTAAATCTTGACAAATGCCTCAATTTGTGATACCGCCTTCTATCCCGCCCATCCAAATTGTCTCCCAGTCCCTGGCCCCATCTCAGGAGGCAAGCCCTCAGATTCCTTGTCAGGGCATGGGTCAGGACATTGTTATAAATTGTTCTCCCCTAACGCAGAAGCCAATAACTAAGGTTTCCTTCACCGTTCCACCCCAGCCGCAATCAGACCGTTGGCAGCCCTTCCCCCCCCTCTCCCACCTCAGTCAAGTGACCACTGGGGAACATCTCCCTCTGCAAACCCATCCAGAATCCCATGCCTTGGACACTTATGATTCTGTTGGGTTAATGTTCCTTTCTAATCTACCCGCTAGCCCTGATCTCACCGTCGCCTCGCTCCCCGTAGCCGCGACCGACCGCCCCGTGGAAAGCAGCGATGAACTGACTTCCCCCGTTTCTCCCCTCCATACTGCCGTCCCCTCCCCTCCCGACCGCTTCGACCCGGAAACCCATAACTCCTCAGAAGTCCTCGGGGAGGCTATTACCCGGACGAGTCGCCCCCCTCAAGTCACCTTTGCCCTGCCCCCAGACCGTCAAGTTCCCCGACTCCCCCAAAACCCGTCCCCTGTAGCGGAAACCCCCTCCCCGACCATCGTTTTTGAGCAGCCGGTACCCCTCCAATGGTCAGAAGAGGGCGATCCCCGTTTCGATTCGATTCAAGACGTTGACCCGACCCATCTGCGCATTCAAGATCAGGAGGGTGAGGTGATTGAGTACGAATTCAACGCCCCCCAGACCACCGATGATCTCCCCTTTGATGAAGGGCTTGATGATGCCGTGGAGGATGTCGCCCCCGAATTTCCCCCCACCCCCAGACGACAACCCCGAGACCGAATACGAGAAACCGAAGCTGACGAAGAAATAGCTCCCGCTTCCCCCCCGCCAGCCGTTGCCCCTCCACCCCCCGCCACTCCTGACCCCAGAGGCATCTTAGAGGTCAATGCAGACCGCCAAACCTACAACGACAACCAAAAAGTCATTTTTGCCAACGGTAACGTTACTCTGCGCTTCTCCCGGGCTGTTCTCACGGCCGACCGGGTGCGGGTGAGTTTGCCCAATCGGGTGGTTTATGCCGAGGGGAATGTAGCCCTGCGACGAGGAGATCAAGTGTTGCGGGGGGAACAGTTTGAGTATCAGTTAGTGCAGGATCAGGGAATTATTCGTCAAGCCCGAGGGGAAATCTATCAACCCACCTCGGGGCGGGATTTAGACTTTCAACTCTCCCCGGCCGAAGCGGCGGCGATTGTACCGGAACGGCCTTTGAGCGATCGCATCCAAGCCCAGCAACCCCTCCAACGCATCACCACCAGCACCGGATACACCTTCGTCATCGGGGGAATTCGTGTCGGTAGCACCAGCAACATTAACCCCACCCCTGATACTATTGTCCAATCCGTCCCCGTCCCCGGTGGCAGTGGACAAGTCAACCGTCTGCGCTTTGAAGCCGACTTTGTAGAATTTGACTCCCAAGGATGGCGAGCCACCAATATTCGCATCACCAACGACCCCTTTTCCCCCCCTGAGTTAGAAGTTCGGGCAGACACCGCCCGCTTGAACCGCCTCAACGAATTTCAAGACGAACTACTCACCAGTCGCTCCCGTCTCGTTTTTGATCAAGGCTTTACCCTACCCATCTTCCTCGACCGCATCCTCATTGATCGCCGTCCCGATGATCGGGGAGAAGGTCTATTTACCTTTGGCATTGATGGAGCGGAACGAGGCGGCTTTTACCTCACCCGCACCTTTACCATCGTTAAAACCCCCACCGTCCTCTGGCAAGTTAGCCCAGAATACTATCTTCAACGCGCCATTTTTGAAGAAGGCTTTTTAGATCCCTCTGTGTTTGGGGTCAGAAGTGCCCTCACCGCCGACCTAGGCAAACGCACCAAATTCCGAGGCAACGCCAGTTTAACGGGTTTAGACCTCGAAAACTATCAAAACCGTTTTCGCGCCAGTGCGCGCTTAAATCATCTGATTGGGGATATTAACAAGCCCCACACCCTCGCCCTAGAATATAGCTATCGGGATCAACTGTTTAACGGTTCTCTAGGCTTCCAAACCGTACAAAGTAACCTCGGGGCTGTTTTAACCTCTCCTGTCTACGTTTTAGGGGACACAGGGATTAACTTAACCTATCAAGGGGCCATTCAAATCATCAACGCCGATACCGACCGAGCGGATTTACTGGCTCCTGTGCGGGAAAACAACCGCGTCACCCTCACCCGCTATCAAACCGCCGCCTTACTGAGTCGGAGTTTTATGCTCTGGCAAGGGGAAGCCTTACCCCCCACACCAGAAGAAGGACTACGCTATACTGGAACCCCAGTTCAGCCCTATCTCCAACTCTCCACCAGTGTCACGGGAGTAGCCAGTTTATACAGCAATGGGGACAGTCAAGAGTCCCTCAGTGGTACTGTTGGTTTACAAGGGCAAGTGGGGCATTTTTCCCGTCCTTTCTTTGACTACACAGGGTTTAATGTCAGTTATTCTCAATCAGCCTTTACCAATCAATCTCCCTTCTTATTTGACCGCATTGCTGACCAACGAACCCTTTCCTTTGGCATTGTGCAGCAGATTTACGGCCCCTTCCGTTTGGGGGTGCAGTCCTCGGTCAATTTGGACACCGGGCAAGAAATTAGTACGGATTTCTCTCTAGAATATAGTCGTCGCACCTATAGTTTAATGTTGCGCTATAACCCCACGTTGGCTGTGGGTTCTTTTCAGATTCGGATTGGTGACTTTAACTGGATTGGGACTCCGGATCCCTTTGGGGGCAGTCAGCGTATTCGCCCTGTGGTTAATGGGGTGACACAATGATTAGGGGCTAAGGCTCTAATCCCAAGAGCAGGGGAGCAGGGGAGCAGGGGAGCAGGGGAGCAGGGGAGAGAGGGAGAGTCGGGAATAATTATCAATTATCAATTGTCAATTATCAATTATCAATTCCCTAGCCCCACGAGTAGAGTTATTCAGCAAGCCCTAAAACCATTGCTTGTAAGGAAACTTGACTAAATTGGCATTGTAGTATCTCCCATCTTGGGAAACTTCTTCCCCCACCCAATCCGGCAGGGGAACAAAGGTGTTTTCGTCGGGTAATTCAACCTCTGCTAGGATTAGCCCTTGATTTTCCCCGTGAAACTCGTCAATTTCCCAGAGAAAATCCCCGATCTGTAATTTATAGCGGGTTTTTTCAATGAAAGGGCGATCGCATAAGTCCAACAAAGCGCGAGCATCCGCTAGGGGGATAGGATACTCAAACTCACAGCGAGTAATGCCTTGAGTAGCCCCTTTAATGGTCAAATAGCCCTGCTCTCCCACAATTCTAACCCGTACCGTGCGCTGGGGTTCACGGGTGATATAACCTTGACAATAAACCTCTCCTTGGCTTCCGACTCGCCAACTCTCTCCTTTTACTAAATACTTCCGTTCTATTTCTTGACCCATCATTCGCTCCCTTCGGGGATTCTCCCAGCACGGTCTGTGATTGGGTGGGATAACACCCAGAACCCAGTGTAAGTGATGCCAGTATTATCCGGTTGCACCAGCAGGAAATGTACCCCCTGACTAGAGACTAGACGCTGTTGGTAGAGTTCCGCCGCCGCCGCTACCTCCCTATCTTCAAAGGTGACTAAAATCCAACGATCGACTAACCCAGCTTCTAAGACCAATCCCCCGGAAACTCCTGCTTCTGTGGCGACATAATTCACCGCGACGGGTTGCACCTCTTCCAACCAACGGGCTAACATCATGGAGCGCCGTCCTCCCTCGATGATTATGCCCGGAATGGGGGCAGTGGAAGGGAGTCCTAACGCCAAGGGATCTAGGCCATCAGGTATCTGGAGAATGGGAAGGGGGCGATCGCAAAACACCGCCAACAAATCCCCAGCCGGAAGACTCGCAAACCGCCAATTCTCCCCCCACAACGCCCCCGGGAGGGGCTGGGGTGGGGGTTGCTCTAAACTCACGTCACCCCCCCGCCGTTGGGCTAAAACCCGCTTCAGAGCCGTAGTTTTACGAGTGGCTTCTAGGGGAATCTGTAACCGTTGGGCCGTCGGTTCCATTAAGGCCAGAGACTGGGGACGGAACACTTGGATTTTTTGGGGCGGCGCTTCATCCAGTAAGGGGCTTAAAGTCTCTATTAACCAGGGAACAGAGGCCTCAGTTTGAGGACAGGTGGCTGTGGTGATGATACTCCCCTGCTCATCACAGACCACCAACTCCCACCGGGGAACTGGGGCATTATCCCTAGGTAGCTTATAAAAATCCGCTTGCCAAATGGTCATCTAGCTAGATAGTTCCAACCTTTTTGAGAGAGTAGCCGCCGCTAGAAACCGGGTTGCTTCCCTGCCCTCGCTGTTGGGCAACATCTTAGCAGAAACCCGGTTTCTCAATTTTAGAGGGTGGACAGATTCCCAGCCCACATTAACTCATTGCCCATAGCGGCCGAGACGGTTTTGAGCAATGAGAGAGCCGCCTCGGGTCGAGAAATCCCCCAGTTGTCCTAATGCAGGCTGGACAGAGAACAGGTCAAAGGTCGATTCTAAAACCCAATCCACCTCCCCGAAAACTGGGTTCACCTCCAACCCTAAAACCGGATTCAGCGCCATATCCCAACCCTTTAATAGGTCATCCACATCCCCGGCCATCTCAGTCCACCAGTCCGCCTGAAGTGCCAAGGGCGAGACTTTAACCCCTGCCTCAAAACTCAATAATTCCCGAACCAAGGGATTTTTCTCCTCTTGCCACAGATGGCGACTAAAACTCTCGACGGCCATTTGGGTTAAATCTTGGCTGAATAAGTCAGTTTTTAAGAAACTGAGATCAATCTGAGCGAAACTCTCCGTCGCTTCCGTCCAGCCAAGCGCTCCGGCAAAGGTTTGAAAGTCTGTCTCGTTCAGGTCTGGAACGGTAGTCCCTAAGTCCCGTTTTGAGAAAACGTTCTCCGGCAACGAGTCCGGCACAAAGTCACTGCGAATCACTGGGGCTGGGTCTAGGGTTTCTGTGGACAACTGGGCTACTTGGGTACGAATCCGTTGTAAGTCGGCTTCTAGTTCCGCTAACATAGGCGGTTCTGAGGAAGGGCGAGGGGTCGCTTCCCTCGTTGCAACGGGAGCCGATTCCACTGGGGCGGCACTTATCCGGGCTTGGCGGTCTGCTTCTACCCAGGCCTGTTCTTCCGGTGTTAATCCTGTGGTTTTAGCAGCTATTTGTTCGGAGGAGGGGTTAATCAGTTCGGCAAAACTGCGACCATCCCGAATCACATCCTCGGCTGTGAGTTGTTGCAATTCTGCGGGGGAAAGGGAGGAACTACCGGGGTCAATGGCCGCCCGAATATAGGGGTCTTTCTCAATGGGGGTATAGGAGGCAGCTGGGGACAGGGGGACAAGGGTAGTCGGTTGAGTGGTCGGTAGGCTTTGAGTTGCCCGGTCTTCTGTCTGGTACCCAACCGGGATATCTCCCCCCCCTTCCTCATCAGGTTGCCAAACCATCGTCCCAGTTGAGGCTTGGGCTACTTGGGTGTGTAGTCCCACCAAACATAAGGCGGCTGTGGAGTGCGTGATCAAACGAAATTTTTTCATGGCAATGACTGACTATTAGAATTGAAAATCAAAACTGTGGACAATTCGGTAGAAGTCACCCGGACTCAGGTTTTCAATTAGTCTCTATGTATTGGGGCTTAATCTGGCGTTAGACCTACTGTTTAGAGGTTCACCCTTGACTGAATGGCTTTTATACTGGAGACTTAGAAGCCTTTCAGAAGACAGAACCAGCGAGTATCCGAAGCAGTAGCTGGGATGGGGGACTTATCAGTATCGGGAGGATGTCACCAGCATGGTACTACAACCTTTTAGGAAATGGGAAATAATCTGGCAAAATTGCCGTAGCTCAAAAGGTTAACAGTACAATGGGAATGGTAAGCCTAAATTGTATTTTTCGATGACTATTCCACTAAAGCAACTGGGTGTGTATATTAGTTTGCTATTTATTGGTGGAGGTGTGGGTTTTGTCGGGCATCAGTATCTTCTTTCTGGGCGACCCCGTGCAGTCACGCCAACGCCAGAGGTCGTTCCTGCTGCCGTACAGCCCTTGTCGATTACTCCTTCCCCAGCAGCAAACCCCAATCCAGCTAATATTAACTTTATTGCCGAGGCAGTGCAGAAAGTTGGGCCCGCAGTGGTTCGCATTGATGCGATGCGTTCAACGGCGAGTCAATCAGTGGATTCTTTTGGGGATTCGCCGTTTTTCCGTCGCTTTTTTGGCAATGATGTACCTGAACCGAGAACTCCGGTAGAACGGGGGACGGGTTCTGGATTTATTCTGAGTTCCGATGGGCGTTTAATTACTAATGCTCATGTGGTGGAAGGTTCGGATTTGGTCCGTGTCACCCTGAAAGATGGTCGTATTTTAGAGGGGCGGGTGATTGGGGCGGATAATGTTACGGATATTGCGGTGGTGAAAATTGAGGCGGAAAACTTGCCGACGGTGCAGTTGGGGAATTCTGAAACCTTGATTCCGGGGGAATGGGCGATCGCCATTGGCAATCCTTTGGGTCTAGATAATACCGTTACGGTGGGCATTATCAGCGCTCTCGACCGTTCCAGTAGTCAAGTGGGAGTTCCCGATAAGCGCGTTCGTTTTATCCAAACCGATGCGGCGATTAATCCCGGCAACTCTGGCGGCCCTTTGTTAAATGCTCAAGGGGAAGTCATTGGCATGAACACAGCCATCCGAGCCAATGCCCAAGGTTTAGGTTTTGCCATTCCTGTCGAAACCGCCCAACGAATTGCGAATCAGTTATTTAGTAAGGGCAAGGCCGATCACCCCTATTTAGGGATTCAAATGATTACCCTGAACGCTGAACGGCGCAAGGAAATCAATGAGAATAGTAAAAACACCTTTAATGTCAGCGTAGATGAAGGAGTTGTCATTATGGAGGTGATTCAGAACTCCCCGGCGGCTCAAGCGGGATTCCAAGCGGGAGATGTCATCCTACAAGTGGGTGGGGTGGCCGTGGCTACGGCTGTAGATGTTCAGCAGCAAGTGGAACGCAGTGTCATTGGACAACCGTTGGCGGTGACAATTCTCCGTCAAAGACGCACCATGCAGTTACAAGTTACACCGGGGGTTTTTCCTGACTAAGTGACGGTTTTTGAGCCAAAGGGGTAAAAACTTTTTACCCCTTTGAATTGATGGTTTGGGGCTTTATTTATAATAATCCCCTAACAAAATATCCCAACTTCTCTCTTTTTGAGCGTATTCATATTCGCACACTTCTGCACGCTCTTCGGGTAAGTATTCTTCCTCAATAAAGTAGGCATATTCTTCGGGGTCACTGCCATAAACAAAACAGGCTAGATTATAGAAACGTTGTAAGTCCAAAGAATGGACACCCCAATAGGAGATTTCATCCTCTAGTTCTTCAGCTTCTTGCGCATCTACCTCAAATTGATACATGGCGGAAAAAACAGCTTCAATTTCTTGCTCTCCTCCACGCAACAGCATAATGGCGGCAAATTCATCCACCACATCCTCTTCTTTTCCAGTAATAGGTAATTCTAAAATATCGACTAGGGCATGACCTAATTTCTCCTTGACTGAAACTTTCTTGAGCCATGCCTAAATTACACCCAAACAGTGATGAAGTCGCTAGTATTGTGGCAAGGGTGGTCATCCTTGCCCATAGTGAACGGGTTGATCCAGAATGCTGACTATGAGAAACTTTGAAGGGTTGCATATTTTTGTCTCGTAAAAAATTGATAAAACCTAATCCTAGTTTAGGTGAAGTTAATTAGTAGCTACAAAGTAATGGAAAATGACAGGAAAACCTCCCATTGATCGCCAACGAGAACATCAGGCCAATGAACGCACGTTTTTAGCTTGGATTCGCACAGCTTTGGCGATGATTGGGATTGGTTTGGCGATCGCACGTTTTGGCCTGTTTCTCCGTCAAAGTCAATACCTGAATAATCCCGAGTCCGTTTCCATGAGTGCTTTAGGCACCTCGGAGATCTTGGGTCTGGGGTTTATTCTTACAGGTTTAGTCCTCATTCCCTTAGCCCTCTGGAACTACGGTCGCATCAGTGAGCAAATTGAAACGGGCCAGTATACCCCTAATCCCCTCATGGTATGGCTAACGGCAGGATTGGTCATGGGGTTAGGGGTGTTAAGTATTCCCTTCTTGTTGCTCAATCGTTCCCCCAATGCTCAACAATCCCCCGCTTCCTATTGGAGAGAAGGGATTCGGGAGAGTTTGGTCGAAAAACCCCTTGAGGTATTGGGAGAGTTAGAGCGAGGGGGGGAAAGGGGTAAACCGTCATGACGCGAAGCAGGAAAACCTTGTACCCTGTATCTGTAACCCATCGTTTAAGGAAAATTTGTCATGCTGGAGTTATATCAATTTGAGTTATCCCAATATTCCGAGAAAGTCCGCTTTATTCTCGATTACAAAGGGTTAGACTACCGGAAAGTAGAAGTGACTCCCGGTGTAGGACAATTGGACTTATTTCAAAAGTCAGGACATCGGCAAGTTCCGGTTTTGAAGGATGGGGATACCTATATTGGAGACTCAACGGACATTGCGTTTTATTTAGAACGCAAATATCCTGAAAAGCCCCTATTACCTTCTAATCCTAGGGCGAAGGGGTTTTGTTTGATGATGGAGGAATGGGCTGATGAGTCCATTGGTTTAAAAGGACGCAAGGCTTTAATTGGGGCTTTGAATAAAAATCAGAATTTCAGAACCTCTATATTGCCGAAAGAGGTGCCAGATTTCCTGAAAAATTTAGTCGGGGCAATTCCGGGGGATTTGCTTGATGTGTTAGGGTCTGGTGTAGGTTTAGGAGGAGATTCAGTAAAAGAGGCTGTGACGGGGCTAAAACAGGATTTAGAGGCCTTGTGTTTGATTTTGGAGAGTCAACCCTATTTAGTGGGGAATACGCCCTCTCTGGCCGATTTTACCGTAGCTGGGTTAAGTATGGTGTTAAAGTTCCCCGATGGGAATTATCTAGATATCCCGGAACACTTGAAAGGGAAGGGGATTCCTGAGTTGGCGGATAATAGTGCCTATGCTCCTTTCTTTGCTTGGCGCGATCGCCTTTATGCCGAATTTCGCCAGCCCCTAACTCCCCAATCCCCCGGAGATGCACCCCCTACCCCCATTGAGATTGAGTAGGATTGACCGATATCAATTATCAATTATCAATTCCCCGACACCCCCCTATTCCCTTCAAGCCCTCACGGTATAGCTTCGCCACCCGGCACAGGCTCGGGCAGTTTTTCCATTAGCCAGTAGGTGTTCAGTTTTCCCTTGCCCTTAATCTCAACCTGCCCCCTTGCCTCAAAACGGTAGCGATCGCGCAACTGAAGATAGGTGGCTTCGGTCAAGCTGTTCCCATTGGGCTGCTTGGTAACTCATCGCCGCCACCTGCTGGGGGGTTGCTAAAAACTGATTGAGGCGATCTTGAACTCGCTGTGTGGTTTCCATTTGCAGTTTGGCGGCTAGGTGGTTCGTGGCAGATTGGCCATTGCGAAAGGAGAGGTAGCCCACCAGGCCAACAGCGACTAGAATTTGTCCAACAAATAAACCCACGAGGGCTTTGCGGAGGGGAAGCCGTTGCATAATCGTCATGGGATTAATGTCCAAATTGAAGATGGGGCGATCGCTCCTGTGGTGGACAAACCACAGATGAATCAGGGTCAATGGTTTATCTCTAAATACTCCTCTTGAGGAACATTTTCCCGACGGAAGATTTTGCCGATTCCCTGCACCACACTATCCACATAGGTGAACAAAACGGGAACCACAATCAGGGTGAGGAGGGTAGAGGTAGTAAATCCGCCAATAACAGCGATCGCCATAGGACTCCGCACCTCCCCATCTGCCCCGAATTCTAAGGCAATGGGCAACATCCCCGCCACGGTGGAAATAGAAGTCATAATAATCGGACGGAGACGGGACATCCCCGCGTCAATAATGGCTTGTCGGCGAGGGTTGCCTTCCGCCATGTTAGCTAGAGTACAGTCCACCAACAAAATGGCGTTTTTGGTGACTAAGCCCATGAGCAAGACAATCCCAATCAGAGCAAATAACCCTAACTCCTTCTGCATGACCAATAAACCCAGTAAAGCCCCCCCAATGGACAGGGGAAGGGCGGCTAGGATGGCGAAGGGATAGAGGAAATTGTTGTACAACAAGACCAAAATGACGTAAATGGAGAGAATCGCTAACCCCAAGGCTGAGGCAAAACGGGCGAAGATATCCCGCATAATTTCCGCATCCCCAGAGGGTTCCTCAAACACATCTGGGGGGAGAGATGTCATAGTGGGTAAAGCGCGCACCGCTTGCACCGCATTCCCCAAGGCAATCCCTTCTAGGTTCGCTTCCAGGGACACCTGACGGTAGCGGTCATAACGCTGAATTTCCGCCGGACCACTGCCTAGGCGAATGGTGGCGACGGAGGAGAGGGGAACTAAACGCCCCCCGGAGGCTGGGACTTGTAGATTGCGGATGGTGTCAATATTTTGCCGCTCTACGGGGTCTATTTGGACGCGGATGGGGATTTGACGGTCGGGAAGGTTAAATTTAGCTAGATTGGACTCATTGTCCCCAATTAAGGCGAGGGAGGCTGTTCGGGCGATGGCCTGCACAGATACCCCAAGGTCGGCCGCCCGTTGAAGGTCGGGCTGGATGACTAATTCAGGCCGGACTAAGCTGGCGCTGGAACTGACTTCCACTAGGCCCGGAAGTTGGCGCATTTCGTTTTCCAGACGGTCGGCGACTTCGGCTAAACTTTCGGGGTTTTGACTTTTGAGAATTAGGCTGAGGTCTTTGCTGCTGCCTCCTGCGCCCCCACTTTGGAAGGAAATGCGCGCTCCCGGAATGGTTTGGAAGACGGAGCGCATTTCTTGTTCAAAGTCCCGTTGATGGATGCGTTCTGAACGGGGGATCAGGTTGACAAAAACACTAGCAGAGTCTGGCGCGGAGGCACTGGCCAAGACGTTGGCGACGGCGGGATGGTCTTGGAGGACTTGATCTACTTCTCGCAGGACGGTTTCTGTGTCTCGTAGGGTGGAACCGGGGGGCAAACTGACGTTAACGGTACTTAGGCCGATATCGCCGCTATCAAAGAGGCCTTGGGGGATGTAGGGAATGAGTTGGAGACTGCCGATGAAGAAGGCGATCGCCATTAATAATGTAGCGATACGATGGCGCAGCGCCCAAGTCAGCGCGCCCCGGTAGGGTTGGCGTTTGCGATGAGGTTGGGGATTGTAGGCTTCTTGGAGTTCTTCTCGCCATTCTTGCAGGTGCAGGGTTTCCCGGTCTTGGGGGGGGTTTTTAACAAATTTGGAGGGGTTGGTTTTGGGTTTGAGCAGGTAGGCGCTCAACATGGGGGTCATGGTGGTGGCGACGAGGGTAGAGAACATGGTCGCTACGGCTACTGTTACCCCAAAGGGCTGGAAAAACTGCCCCGGAATGCCCCCCATAAAGGCCACGGGGAGGAATACGGCCACAATGGTGGCGGTGGTGGTAATGACGGCTAACCCAATTTCCCGCGCCCCGTCCCAAGCGGCTCTTAGGGGGGTTTTGCCCATTTGTAAGTGTTGGTCGATGTTTTCAATCATACAGATGGCATCATCGACTAAGTTCCCCATGGCTAGGGCTAGCGCTAACAAGGTCATGCCGTTGAGGGTATAGTTCAACATTCCCATGACGGCAAAGGTGGGAATGATGGAGAGGGGAAGGGCGAGGGCGGTGATTAGGGTCATGCGCCAATCGCGCAGGAATAGACCCACAGTGATTACAGTTAGGATGGAGCCGATAATCACCGCGTCCATGGTGGATTTATAGGAGTCCCGAATCGCCGTAGCCCGGGTGAAGATCAGGTCAATGCGCATATCGGCTGGCAGGGTTTTTTGGAGTTCTGCGATCGCCTTGCGGGTTTGTTCTTCGACGGTGACTAAGGTGCTGCCTGTGCTGCGGCGAATGGAAAAGGTGACGACGGACTCCCCATTCAATAAAGCCATTTGTCGGGGGTCTGAAGACCCATCTTCGACGGTGCCTAAACTTCCCAAGGCAACCGTCGAACCATCGGGCAGGACAATGGGATATTGTCGCAACTGGGCGACGGTTTGGGCGCTGCCGAGGGTGCGGATGTTCTGTTCACTGCCCCCTACTTCGGAACGGCCACCGGGCAGGTCAAGGTTTAAGCTACGGATTTGGTCATTCACGGCGGTGGCGGTAATGCCGTAGGCTTGGAGGCGTTTGGATTCGAGGTTAACCCGCACTTCCCGATCGACCCCACCAATGCGTTCAATTTGGGCAATTCCGGGGACGGAGGAGAGGGCGCGGCTAATATCTTGATCGACAAAGTTACTCAACTCTTCGACGGAACGCTGATCGGAGGAGAGGGTATAGGTCATAATCGCCCCGCCAGCAAATTCCAATTTCTGAACAATCGGCTCGTTAATATCTTGGGGCAGGTCGGCGCGAATTTGGGCGATCGCATTCCGCACATCATTAGTCGCTTGATTGCTCTCTACCCCCAGGGTGAATTGAACGGTGGTGTTAGAAACTCCCTCGCTAATGTTGGAGATAATATCATCCACATCGGCTAGACCCGCAATGGCATCTTCCACCTTCCGGGTGACTTGGGTTTCAAGTTCCACTGGTCCGGCTCCGGGCTGGGTGACGGAAACTTGAATGGTGGGAATATCAATATTGGGCTGTTGATCAATACCCAAACCGAGGAAGGAGAAGAAGCCCACAATCCCTAGGGTGAGGAACATCACCACGGTGGCAACGGGGTTTTTAATCGACCAGGAGGAGACGTGAAAGGACATAGTTTTTTCTAGTTAAGGCTTGCTGAATAAAACCGGACGCTAGAGGTAACAAGAGAATAGGGAATAGGGAATTAGTTCTTATTTCCAACTCCCCAACAAGGGGACTTTCTCAGCAAGCCCTAGTTATTACGGACAGTAATGCGATCGCCATCTTTCAAGTAAGGAACTCCTTTAACCGCTACTTCCTGCCCTACTTGTAAGCCTGAGAGAATTTCCACCCGATTGTCACCCAATAACTCTCCCATCTCTACCCGTTGAGCCTGTACCGTATTATCCCCTTGTAGGATAAACACCCGACCGCTACCATCAGGTTGGGGTAACACGGCTCCCGAAGGGACTGTAATCCCAGACGTTGAGGCAACAACAATTCGACCCCGTAGGAACATCCCCGGTTTTAAGCCCTCAGAACTGGGTAAATCCACCCGAACCATCGCTTGGCGTGAATCTTCATTCACTGAGGGTTCAATTTCTCGCACTCGCCCCACCACATTAATTCCCGATTGATTCTCGGCCATAATTTCCACGGCTTGCCCCGGCTGAATTTGGGACAGTTGGGTTTCCGGTACCCTGAATTGAACCTCTAAGCGACCATTCTCAACGATTTGGAATAATTCTTGGGATGAGGAGGTTAAATTCCCCACACTGGCATTGCGGCGCAACACCTGCCCACTCCGGGGAGCCACCACCCGGGTATTATTCAATTGAGCGCGAATCAATTGGACTTGTCCCTTGGCTTGAGACAGTTGGGCTTCAGCTTGGGAAATGACCTCCGGCCGCGGCCCCCGACTTAATTCTTGTAACCGGGCTTTGGCATCTTCCCGACTGGCTTGGGCTTGTTGAATATTGGTTAAAGCCACCTGTTTCTGATTCAGTAGCTCATCAAAACGGTCCCGGGCGATCGCACCCTCATCCACCAATTTCTGGTTACTCTCCACCCGCTTGGCGATTAAATCATAATTCGACTGGGCTTGGGCTACGCCCGCCTCCGCACTGCGCACCGCTTCCCGCGCCCGAGCTAGTTCCTCACTCCGCGCCCCCGCCCGCAACTCCGCCACCCTAGCCTCAGCCTGAGTCACAGAAGCCTGAGCTTGCACCAGTTGCGCCTCTAGCACCGAACTTTCCAACACCGCCATCAATTGACCCTGTTGAACCATACTTCCTTCATCCACCAACAAACGGGCAATTTTTAACCCCGTCGCCTCTGAAAAGACCGGAATCAGTTCTTGCGCCTGCACTGTCCCCGTCGCTTCTAGAGTCCGTTCCACCACCGTCTGTTCCACTCTCGCCGTCGTAACGGTTTGGCTCGAACCACTCGGCTCTGTTTGGGTGGTTTCCTGTGCCGTGGCAGGCTCTTCTGCCTTCGGTACAAGTATCTGAATCCCAAAGACAGCCAAGGAGATCCCAATCCCAATCCCTAATAGTAGGGTTTTGCCTTGATGTTTATTCAAAGCACTTTTACTTAAAGCACTTTCCAATCCGCCCTTGATGGGTGCAGAAGGCTCAGAAGATGATACCTCCATCGCCCCGAACTCTGGGTCGGGTTGACCTGTGATGTTCCTGTCTTGACTCACTGCTTCTCCTCAATTAGTAAAGGTGAACTGTATATTTTGGGTATATAAAAATTTGTGAATTTTTGTAATATCTATTTAATTTTAGCGATAAATGCCCCATCTGGACAAGTTAGAGCAAATGAACTACAAAAAGAAGCCGTAGAATCCAATAGGACTCCTCCTTAAATTGTTTCATTAGGAGTTGCCCACTGCATCACCCAAAAGCATGAATCTGAATCTCAAATCCGCTTTCTTTGGAAAAAACAGTAAAGTGTGAATTGTTTTCTTTTCTGATTACTGATGATGGTTTCCGCCAGTTAGTTCAGAGTATTCCGTTCATGTTATGCTATAGGATAAAAATAAATTAACCTTGGTGTTCTAACGCAAATGACAGACTTTTCTAGCCCTCCATTTGTTCTACTATTTTTTGGTTTATTTGTAGGAATTGTGTGTGGTTTTGCCTTTTTTCAAGGGTTAAAACAATTATTAAAAAAATGGTCAAAAACTCGCTCGACCAAAATTTTAGATCAACTGCGAGGCATCCCCCTTTTTTTACCATTTTTGGGTGTTGTTGGAGGAGTTTGTCTTTTTTTAGCAACCAGTTTACAAGTGTTAGCGATTAGCCCCAAAACAGCCTACATTATCGCAACTCCCCTGAGTATAGGAATGGGAACTTTAGTCTGGCTGCAATTAATGCGACAGGTGAATCAATTAGAGCGCAAAAGTAAATCTAGTTAGAGCTTGCTGAATAAGCCTGTAGGTTGGGTGCAGCGGAGCGCGAAACCCAACAATATAATCCTAGCTCGTTTTGGGGCTTTAGACCTGCAAAAGGCGCGCTGAAGCGCAACAACGAACGTGATTAGATTAATATAACAGCACAATAGCTTTATGCAGTTTGACTGGGATGAAAACAAAGCAGAACGCAATCTATCGAAGCATAAAGTTTCATTTGAGGAAGCAAAAACAGTTTTTGATGATCCTCTCTATGTTGACTTCTACGATCCAGATCACTCTGAGAATGAGGAGCGATACCTCATTGTTGGACAGTCAATTCGAGGGCGATTGTTGATTGTTTCCTACACTGAAAAAGGGGATTCAATTCGCCTTATCAGCGCAAGAGAGGTCACACGAACTGAACGAGAAGCTTATGAAAAGGGATAAGTCAGAAATGGAAGATGATCTACGGACTGAATACGACTTGAAGAGCCTGAGAGTCAGAAGATTAGGATCAGGACGAAAGAGTTTTGGCACAACAACAGTGCGTCTAGATCCGGATGTTGCTGAGATGTTTCCCAGTGCCGATGCAGTGAATGAAGCTCTGCGTTTTTTAATTAGGGTGACGCAGCAGAACCAAGCACTTGCTCCTCAGACGCAAGCTAACAGGGCGTTGGAGCAGACCGATGAGAGGTAATCAGAGGGCGTTAAAGGCTTGTTCGTAAGCTTCTACCAAAGTGGGGCCTGTAGGTTGGGTGCAGCGGAGCGCGAAACCCAACAATATAATCCTAGCTGGTTTTGGGGCTTTAGACCTACAAAAGGCGCGCTGAAGCGCAACAACGAACCTGATTAGATTAATATAAAACACCGAAACTGGTGGGGCAAAAACAGTTATTTCCTAATTTCCAAAAAACAAGGACACATTAGAACTCATCACCCCAAACCTAGTTTGACTCCCAGCCTTCACCGGAGTAAATACTACCTGCCAGACCGAATTTCCCTTTTCTATGTAATATACACCGTCCTGTTTAAAATCATTGGAAACCTCTTTCTCAACAAAATTTCTGGCTTTTAAACGAGCAATCACCCGTTGTTGAAAAGCCTCTGGGGAAAGACTGCTTGACTCCGGCAAACGTCCCCTTAAGGTTTGCCCAGACCCTAAACTAGGGTCTACTAAATCAGACTCTTGGAAACTTTCCAAACTTAATTCCTGTTGCAACGCCAGAAAAATCTGTTCAAATTCGCTTTCTTCTGGGGAGAGATTTTCTAAATTTCTTAAACGGGCGAGTTCTGTCTCTGCAATGGGTTGAGACAGGAGCAAAATCACGGTTTTATCTTCAATCTTCAGTAAATGTAAAAAACGCGCCTGACTATTGCCCTTTGACACCTGATAAATTTCCACCATGCCCGAACTTTGGGGCATTTTTTGCGGTTCATTAAAGCCCGCTTTGGTAATGTTTTTTTGATACCAGTTCGCCACGTTTTCCAGTGGGTCTGAGGTGTGAAATGCCCCTTGTTCAAATTCTGCTGAGAGGAGATTTAAAGCGCCCCGTTGACAGGGGAAACTGTCACAATAGTTGGGAAAGTTAGCAAAGGGATCTCGTTCATCCAACCCTTGAGCATTATTGCTGTTCTCCGTTTGTGTTCCTCCGGGGGGACTGGGGGAAGGAGTGGGGGTGATTTGGGGAGTGGGAGAGGGACTGGGGGACGGGGTG